>CALKJA010000127.1 GCA_937995865.1 uncultured Paracoccaceae bacterium
ATGTGCGTTGTTTTTGAGTACTTTATGAAAAAGAGAGCACATCAAAGCCCGAAAGGCGCAGGATAAAACAGGATTATCCATGGTTATTACCAACATGCTGGACCGTCTGCCCCCCTATTTCAACATCAGCTCCGATGAGGCAGCCGCCGCTTTACCCCCGCCCACAAGCACAGCAGATTTTGCTGCCATGGCTCAAGCTTGCGCCCAAGGTCGCGCTGACCTGATCGGACGGGGATTAGATGAAAGCGGCGCCAAACAGCTGCGCCTGTTTTCAACCTGGGAGATTACCAAATACCTGATCCCTGTGGCCACGCCACATTTTCGCCGAGTGCTGAAACAGAACCCTGATTTGCCCCAAGGCCGCGCCGAAACCGAAGGCGGAGCCAAGTGGTTCACCCTTGACGAAGTGTTGCGCCTACGGGCTTTTTTCGGAGAACAAGGATCAAAGGCCAAAGAATACCACCCTTACCGCCCTGCTGGACAGCCCGCGAAAATTTGCGCTGTGGCCAATTTCAAGGGCGGTGTGGGCAAGACCTCAACCGCAGCCCATCTGGCAATGTCCGCCGCGCTGGACGGCTATAAGGTGCTGGTGATTGATCTGGACAGCCAAGGCTCCATGACATCGATCTTTGGCGGAACGCCAACGGATGAGTGGCAGACGGTTTTTCCGCTTTTGGCACGGCACTACGGGGCCCATCTGCAAGCTGAGAACGCCACCCGCGCCGCCCGGGGCGAGGCCACGATCCCACTTGATGACACATTGGCCGAAGCGCTTAAGATCACGGCCCCTGAGTTGATCCAGAAAACCCACTGGCCCAATATTGATCTCATTGGTGCGCAGCTGAACCTGTATTGGGCAGAATTCCAAATCCCCGTCTGGCGTATGTCCGGGCGCGGCTGGAAGCTTTGGGATGCACTGACGGACCGGCTGCAAGCGGACGGGGTGTTGGATACCTATGACATCATCTTTCTCGATACGCCCCCGGCCCTAGGATACCTCACGATCAACGGGTTGGCGGCGGCCGATATTCTGCTTGTCCCGCTTGGGGCGTCCTTTCTGGAGTTTGATTCCACCGGCCGCTTTTTTGACATGCTGCATTCGACCTTCGCGAGCATCGAAGAGGGAGAGAACATGGCCGCCCGTGCTCTTGGCCATGAGGAAACCGCGTTCCAGTGGGATGCCGTGCAAGCCGTGATCACCCGCTATGATGGTGTCCAGCAAGCTGAGCTTGCGGCACTGATGCAAGCGTATTTGGGGCGCACCCTGAGCCCCCAGCGACAGGAAGTGACCGCGCTGATTGGGCAGGCGGGCGAACAGGTGTCCGGGATCTATGAGGCCGATTACCGCGATTTTAACCGCGAGACCTATGCACGAGGGCGCGAGACTTTTGACGCAACCTATGCTGCGTTCAAACGGTTGCTTTATGGGAGCTGGAAGCGCGACGAGGCTGCGCACGCTGAGGTGGCGGCCCGGTAAGGGTTTTAGGCAAAGATTTGGGCAAAATGTTTCGCACGCGAAACAATCTGCCCCACAAAGGAGGGCCCGAGCATGGCCAAACGCAAAAGACTGGGCCCTGTTGACGCATTTGCAGCCTCGCCGGCACCTGAGGTGAAATCTGCCGTGCCGCCAATTGCGACGGTTTCTGGAGATGCCGCTACCCGCAATGCGCTGGCCGAAGTGACACACATGCTGGAGAGTGCCCGTGCGGAAGGGCGGCTGGTGCAAAAGCTACCAATTCACGAAATTGAATCAGAGCATTTGATTCGCGATCGGCTGAGCGTTGATGACGACGAAATGACCGCGCTCAAGGAAAGCCTGAAAGCCCGGGGGCAGCAAACCCCGATCGAAGTGATCGATCTGGGCGAAAACCGTGTGTCCGGGCAGGGGCGCTATGGTTTGGTTTCGGGATGGCGCCGGCTGATGGCGCTGTCATCCCTGCGCAAGCGTGAGGTTTTGGCGCGGGTCATCCGCCCCGGCTCTGAGGCTTCTGCCTACGAAGCTATGGTTGAAGAAAATGAGATCCGCGTCGGGCTGAGCTATTACGAGCGCGCCCGCATTGTTGTTCAGGCCGTGTCCGCTGGGATCTACCCCACTAAGAAGAAGGCGCAGTTGGCTCTCTTTGCCCATGCCTCCCGCGCCAAGCGGTCCAAGATCGGGTCTTTTGTGACCGTTGTCGAGGCGCTGGATGGTCATCTCTCCCACCCAACCGAATTGGGAGAACGGATGGGGTTGGAATTGGCAAAAGCGCTGAATCAGGGTCGAAAGGATGATTTGATTGCTGCCCTGGTCAAAGGCCATCAAACCGCTGCTGAAGAGCAGGATAGTTTGCGGGCTGCAGTGTCCAATACGCCCAAACCCTCCCCCCGATCCAAGAGTATCAGCAGTGCCAATTCCGGTGAAACAGGGTCGAAATCCGACTCTGACACTGGTCAGCCCTGGCTGGATATCGAATTGTGCAAGGGCGCACAGAGCGTCACTCTTCATGGCAAAGGGATCACGCCTGCGTTCGTGACTGCGCTTGAGGCTTGGATGGCCACATCCCGTTAACGTCCGAATGTTTCGCACGCGAAACATTTGCGACGAGAGGCTTAGGTTTGAATCAACTGGATTTCACCTTGAGGTGATATGATCGCTGCGGTCAGACTATTCGAAAAATACGCGCCTGTATCGACGGCTATTTGCCCTGTGTCATTTGCACCCGGCGTTTCAGTGACCGTGTGTCCATGTACAATCCAAAGCCCATCTGTGCGGGCGCGTTGAAAGAACTGTGGGTGGCCCCAAGTCAACACGTCGTCCGGTTGGATTGCCATTGGTAAGTCGGGATCGGCGCCAGCATGGACCACATGGAGATTGCCTGAGGCCCACTGCCGGGGCAGGGCACGGAGCCAAGTCTCAAGCCCTGCTGGCATTTGAGTGCGCAGTGCAGTTGCAACTTCGGCGAGGGCGCGGCTTGTTTCTGTCAGCCCACCAATACCATAGCTTGCAAGCGTTTGAAGGCCGCCATTGCGCAGCCACATGGGGCCGTGTTTGTCTGGCGCATCCAGAAAGCTCAGCAGCATATCTTCGTGATTGCCCAAAAGGCATACGATCTTTGGGTTGTCTTGGTCCAAGTGATGTAGGCGCGTCAGGACGGCGGCGCTGTCGTCGCCCCGGTCAACATAGTCCCCGGCAAAGATGATTTTGTGCACGTCTTGCGCAGCGGCGTCTGTTTCCAGCTGCGCCATCAGGCGTATCAGGAGATCTTCGCGCCCGTGAATATCACCAACGACCGCAACGGTTTGATCCGGCATTGGGCGGGTTGAAAAGGAGCGGGCAGGGCGGCGTCTGAAGAGTCTCATCCTTCTGAATATAAAAAGTTCTGGCCATATGCGCCAGAGCTGTACGGAGGGTGGTTTGCGAAAATTAGGTCCCTCCAATTTCACCTCAGCAGGGCTTTATAGGTGCGTATCTTTTCTTGATTTTTGCGCCGTCGTGCGCGGCATTCTTGCCACGCCCTGCGATTGAGCGCCCCATGGATATGTTAAAGGGTTCGGTCAGCTTGGTAACTTCGTTAGAGTAACGAACTGGGAAATATCCGGTTTCCGGGCAGCATGAGGGAATGCGCGTGCAAGTAAGATTGCGTGACACGGCGAAGCTAGCAAAGGGCCTGTGGGCTGTGGTCGGCTTGTGTCTTGTGCTGGCTGTGACCGGCGGCCAAGCGGTGACGCAAAGTGCGCCCGCCTTTGGATGGCTGCGTGGCAACCTTGCTGATGACGTGCCTGCGCGGAGCTTGCCTGATCTTGCCGGTCTGCAGGCGCGACCACATCTGTCTTTTAACGGCACACCGGGTTTGATTGACATGCCCACGGCGCATGCGATGCCGGATGGGGATATTGCACTCACCCTGTCGTCATTCGGGGCCTCAACGCGCGGAACGCTTGCCTTTCAGGTGATGCCATCGGTCACAGGGGTGTTCCGTTACGCCCGCATTGATGACTTCAACTTGGGCGATCCGAACGCGGCCTCACCAGATCGGTATGACCGAAGCTTTGATGTGGTATTTCATCTTGCCAAAGAAGGGCGTTACCGGCCTGCCATTGCCGTTGGGTTGCGGGATTTTGGGGGGACTGACCTTTTTGCCTCGGAATATCTTGTTGCCTCCAAAACGCTTCCGGGCCGGGTGACGGTCACGGCGGGTTTGGGGTGGGGTCGCTTGGCCACGTCAGGCGCGTTCAGCAATCCGCTCGGTGTGATCTGGAGCGGGTTCGAGACCCGGCCGAGCCGAACGGGCGGTCTGCAAAATACAGGTCAATTTGATATCGATCGCTTCTTCCGTGGGGATGCGGCTCTTTTTGGTGGCGTGCACTGGCAGGCCACGCGGCGGCTGGCCTTGATGGCTGAATATTCTTCGGATGCGTATCGGCAAGAGGAAAACCGGGGTCTGATCGAGCGCAAGTCATCGTTGAATTTTGGGGCCAGCTATCGGGCGTCGCAGTCTTTTGATCTTGGTCTCTATTATCTTTACGGCTCTGAGGTGGGGGTGCGGCTAAGCTACATTCTGAACCCCAAAGTCCCTGCCGCTGGATCTGGCATCGAGTCGGCCCCTGTGCCAGTGGCCGTGCGGCCCGCGCGTGCGGCAGCGCCTGAAGCCTGGACGACCAATTGGACAGAAAGCCCGACGGTGGGATCCTCGCTCACGACTGTCGCGGCGGGAGTGTTGACCCCAGAAGGTCTTGTGCTGGAAAGTCTCGATTTGCGGGCGACCGAGGCGCATGTCACGCTGCGCAACACTCGTTTTGATATGGCTGCTCAGGCCGTGGGGCGTGCCGCGCGGGCGCTGACATTGGTCTTGCCAGCCTCGATTGAGACGTTTCACATCACGCTGGTGCAGCAGGGCATGCCCACAACCCGTGTCTCCTTGCGTCGCAGCGATTTAGAGGATCTAGAATTTGCGCCTGACAATGCATGGCGCATCTATGGCCGCGCTCAGATTGCGGATGCCGGCGATACCCCGAATGCCCGCTCTTCGCTGGGCTCGCCCAAGTTGACCTATGGTGTGACGACAGCGCTTACGCAGTCTCTATTCGATCCCGAAGCCCCGTTTCTCTTTGATGTGGGTTTGCGGGCCGAAGCTCGCTATGAGCCCCGTCCGGGCTTGATCTTTGCCGGGCGCTTGCGCCAGCCACTCTATGGCAACCGAGATTCCACAAATCGGATTTCGAATTCTGTATTGCCGCTCGTGCGCTCGGAAAGCGATGACTACGGCCGCGGAACCACCCCCAAGCTTGAAGAGTTGACAGCGACTTACCTGTGGCGCCCCGGCCCTAATCTTTATGCCCGCGCGACGGCGGGGTATCTGGAACTGGCCTTTGTTGGCGTTTCAGGAGAGCTGCTGTGGAAGCCGCCCACCAGCCGGTTGGCGCTGGGGGTCGAGCTGAACGCTGTGCATCAGCGCGAGCCTGGAGACGTCTTTGCTCTTGGCACCAATCAGTTCGACAATGATGCGATCACAGGCCATGCCTCAGCCTATTATTCCTTTGAGAACGGCTTTTATGGGCAGCTTGATGTCGGGCGCTATCTTGCCGGCGATTGGGGGGCGACCTTCACGCTGACTCGCCGCTTTACCAACGGTTGGGAAGTGGGGGCCTTCTTTACGCTGACCGATGTGAGCTTTGAGGATTTTGGTGAGGGGGCCTTTGATAAGGGTATCTTGCTAACGATTCCGACATCCTGGGGCAGTGGCCAACCATCGCGCGAGGCTCGGAGCACGGCGGTCCGGCCGGTTCTGCGGGACGGTGGAGCACGCGTGAATGTGTCTAACCGGCTCTATGATCTGGTGCGCACGGATGGCGATCCGGAAATGGCGGATGGCTGGGGGAGATTCTGGCGATGAGCGCGCGAGGGGTTCTGCGTTTGGGGGGATTGGTCGCCCTGTTGGCCTTGGCGGCTTGTGGTCAAAGCCTTTTCAGCTATCGCTCGCCAACGATTGGTGATGCCACCACTCAGGAAGAGGTCAATCGACCTACTGTTGGTGGGATCGCCAATGCGGTGCGCGGTTTCTTTCGCCCGACTCCACCAATATCCCGCCCGCAGCAGGTTATCTCGGCCGACGTATTGCAGCAGTCGCCAGTGCCATTGCTGCTGTTGGAGTTTGAAGACAACAACACATGGACATTACTGCAGCCCAGCCTTGCCAACGGCGCGGTCCAGACCTGGATCAGTGATACGGGGCAGACGTTATCTTTTGATGATCAGGGGGTGTTGCAGGCCACGCGCGGCCTTGGGCGTGACCTGATGATTGCCGACAGCAAAGAGCTCCGGTCGCATATGGCGCGCCGGGCAGGGGCGTCAGACAATCTGTTGCGGGTTGTTGAACTGCTGGACGGTGAAAACCAGATCATCCGTGACGCTTTTGTCTGTACACTGCGCGATGTTGGTGTGGCGCCTCGTCCGCTGTTTGCTGGTACGGAGCCCTTGCGTGAAATCCAAGAGGCGTGTTTCGGAGCGCAGGGAGAGGCATTTACAAATCTTTATTGGCGCGACCCTCGGAGCGGCTTCCTGCGTGGATCGCTGCAATGGATTTCCCCTGAGGTCGGCCGCGCCCGATTCGAAGTCATTACAAACTAGACCAACCGGGGATAAGGCGGCAGCCCCTCCATGGGTGGCTGCGCGAAGATGCATGTGCCCAAAAAACGGGCGACCGCCAATGAAATAGCGCATCCGGCGTATTTTCGCTGAAGCAGGTCAGAATTGCGAATTGAAAGCCAGATCCAACGCTGCTACATCAGAATTAGAATTATATTGGAGTTAAGTCATGAAACGCCTCGTTCTTGCTGTAGCTTTGTCAGCTGCGCTGCCATTCGCATCCACTGCATCCGCACAAGTTGTTGCTGCAGCGGCAACGTCCGTTGGTACACCGATCGCAACAGTTGCTGCCACTTTGGGTCTGTCGATCCCTGTTGCAACAGCCGTTGTTGCAATCGCGGGCTTTACCGTTGTTGGCGGTGTTGTTGCCGTCATCGACGAAACGTCCGGCACCGACTAAGGTCTAGCGCCCGGTTTTCGGGCGCGCGCCCTTCAAGAATATCAGGCCCCCTGCCTACAGGCAGGGGGCTATCTTTCGTTCCTGAAAGCCTTGTGCTCGATGCTGTGAAATCGGCTCTCGCTGATCAGGTGCATGGGCTCTGGCGTGATTTCACGGGAACATTTGTTGTCGATCTTTGAAATCATAGGCTCCTGCGGCTTGAATTCATCGGTGTCTTCGCTTCAAGTGCCTCGAAAGAGGAAGGGAGACTAACGCGATGTTCCGACACCTTATCATGGGCACATTGATGCTTGGCTTGTCGGGATGCGGCGCTGCCTATTTCTCGCCTTCGGTGACAGCAGGATCAGATGGATCAACCAAGGTCCGTGTTTTACCGTTGACGCCGTCGAATGCGTTGATCGCTAACCAATCGAACTATCGCCCCAAGGATCTGCCGGGCGCGTTCTTCCAGACCGCTGGCAGTGGCGGAGGCGCAGTGCGTGGGGCAGGGGCCGTACCACCGGGCCCTACGGATCTGGAGCAGCGTCCTGCCCGTCTTGAACGCCGCCTTCCACCTGTCGTGGTTCAAGGGTCGTATGACATCGGGGTGGGGGATGTACTCCTTTTGGCCACGCCGCAAGCGGGCTCAACGGTCGAAGAGCTCTCTGGTCTTTTGGCTGCGCAAAATCGCCGCCAAGGGTATACTGTCCAAGATGATGGGGCGATCGCGATCCCCGATATTGGGCGTGTCCAGGTGGCGGGCCTGACATTGGAAGAGGCCGAAGCCGAGCTGTTCCAGCGCTTGGTGGCGGCTCAGATCGACCCAACCTTCAGCGTTGAAGTGGCCGAGTTTAACTCGAAGCGCGTTTCAATCGGGGGGGCTGTGGGCCAGCCTGGGGTTGCCCCCATCGCGCTGACCCCGCTGTTTCTGCAAGAGGCGATCGCCAGCGCCGGCGGTATCCGGGCCGAGGATCTGGATTTTGTGAGCGTGCGCATCTACCGCGATGGAACATTGTATCAAGTGCCGGTGCGGGATCTGTATTCTGGCGCAGTGCCGCGTATCCAGCTGACCGATGGCGACAGCATTTTTGTGGATACCGAATACGAGCTGAGCCAAGCGCAGGCCTATTTCTCTGAGCAAATCCAGTTGGCGCAGTTCCGCCAGCAATCCCGTGTTCAGGCCCTCAATGAGTTGCAGGCCGAAGTGAATCTGCGCCGGGCTGCCCTGAACGAATCGCGTAGTAATTTCCAGGCCCGTGTCTCTTTGGATGCTGTTAATCGTGATTACGTCTATTTGGTTGGCGAAGTGTCCAGCCCGGGCCGGTTCACGTTGCCCTTCGGGCGCGAAGCGACGCTGGCTGACGTTCTGTTCGGCGAAGGCGCGTTTGATAACCGGACCGCCAACCCACGCCAGATCTATGTGCTGCGCGGATCTACAAATCCGCGGGACTTTGCGGCGCTGGATGCTTGGCAGCTGGATGCGAGCAATGCGGCCAATTTTCTGGTCGCAACACGCTTTGAGATGCGTCCCAATGATGTGATCTTTATCGCGGAGCAGCCAGTCACACGCTGGAATCGCGTGGTCAGCCAAGTCACTCCGCAGCTGATCAACGCTGGTGTGGGTGCGGTAACCAACTAAGCACCGCATAAGCGGCAGGAGCAGGCCATGAAAATCGCGATGATTGGGACAGGGTATGTGGGTCTCGTCTCTGGGGTATGTTTTTCGGATTTTGGGCACGATGTTGTTTGCGTCGACAAAGATCCCGCCAAGATAGCGATGCTTGAGGGTGGGAATGTGCCGATCTATGAGCCGGGGCTAGATACCCTTATGGCGCGCAACGTAGAGGCGGGGCGTTTGTCCTTCACGTTGGATCTGGAACAGGCCTGTGAAGACGCGGATGCAGTGTTCATTGCTGTGGGAACGCCAACCCGGCGCGGTGATGGCCATGCGGATCTGACCTATGTTTTCGCCGCCGCCGAGGAAGTCGCCAAGACGCTGGATCATTACGCTGTCATCGTAACCAAATCGACGGTACCAGTGGGCACCAACCGTCAGGTCGAAAAGGTTGTCAAAGCGGCCGCGCCCGATTTGGAATTCGATGTGGCCTCTAACCCGGAATTCTTGCGTGAAGGGGCGGCGATCGATGATTTCATGCGGCCTGACCGAGTGGTGGTTGGTGTCGAAACCGAGCGTGCCGCGCAGGTGATGCAAGAGGTTTACCGGCCGCTTTTCCTGCGAGATTTCCCGATCCTGAGAACTGATCTGGAAAGCGCAGAGATGATTAAATATGCCGCCAATGCATTTTTGGCCATGAAGATCACCTTTATCAACGAAGTTGCTGCGCTGTGTGAAAAGACCGGCGCGGATGTCAAAGAGGTCTCAAAAGGTATTGGGCTGGACGGGCGCATCGGCAACAAGTTTCTCCATGCAGGCCCCGGCTATGGGGGGTCGTGTTTCCCCAAAGATACCTCGGCATTGGCGCGGATCGGGCAAGATTTTGCGAGCCCCATGCGGCTTGTTGAAGCCACCATGCAGGTCAATGACGAGGTCAAGCGGCGCATGGTCGAAAAGCTTCGGGACCTGTGTGACGGAGGGTTCCCCGGCAAGAAAATCGCGGTGTTTGGTGTTACGTTTAAACCCAATACAGACGACATGCGTGATGCACCCAGCCTAACAATTGTGCCGGCGCTTGTGGGAGGGGGAGCGACTGTGACAGTTGTGGACCCAGAAGGCCGCCGCGAAGGCGAGGCGCTGCTGCCGGGCGTGATTTGGGAGGATGACCCTTACAAAGCAGCACAGAGTGCCGATCTGGTGGTGCTTTTGACTGAATGGAACGAATTCCGCGCGCTCAATCTGCGCAAACTGGCGCGCAAGATGCGCACATCGCGTATGGCTGATTTGCGAAACATTTATGATGCGGGCAGCGTCCGTGCCGCCGGTTTTGATATTTACGAAGCTGTGGGTCGTTGAGATTCCACAAGGAGATTTTGACCCATGGCACCCAAATTTGGCACAAGCGGGCTTCGGGGCCTGGTTGTCGAGCTGACGTCTGATCTTGTCGCTGATCATGTGCGGGCCTTTCTCGCGACCTGTGAGTACGGCGGCCGGATTTATATCGGAGAAGATTTGCGGCCTTCGTCGTCCGAGATTGCTGCGGTTGTAGCGCAGGCGGCCCAAGCCGAAGGTTGTGATGTGGTGTGTGTGGGGGCTGTGCCAACACCTTGTCTGGCCTTGGCTGCAGCCCAGGCTGCCTGTGGGGCGGTGATGGTTACAGGCAGTCATATTCCAGCCGACCGCAACGGGCTGAAATTTTATACCACTGCGGGTGAAATCTTGAAGGCGGATGAGGCCAATATTCTGTCAGCGTTGGGCCGGTCGCCTGGGCAGGGGCAGCCTGGCACGTTGAGCAATGATGGCACATCGGGAGCGCGCTTTGTGGCGCGGTACACACAGGCCTTTGGGCCAGAGGCCCTGAGGGGGCTGCGTGTCGGCGTTTATACTCATTCTGCTGTGGGCCGCGATCTCTTGACCCAAACTATTTCGGGTTTAGGGGCGGACACGGTCGAGTTGGGTCGTTCGGATGTCTTCATTCCAGTTGATACCGAAGCCGTTGATCCCGCGAGCCAAGAGGCGTTTGCAGCTTGGGCGTCCGAACACGCATTGGATGCGATCGTATCGACGGATGGCGATTCCGATCGTCCGATGCTCACCGATGCAGCAGGTCGTGTGATCCCCGGAGATATTTTGGGGCAGATCACCGCGCGGGGGGTTCGGGCCACCCATGTGGTGACACCCGTTTCGTCGAACTCCAGTGTCACCCGTTGTGGCGATTTCGAGGTGGTTCAGACTCGGATCGGCTCACCTTATGTGATTGCCGGGATGGAGGCGGCCACAACAGGCCATGTGGTGGGTTACGAGGCCAATGGCGGGTTTTTATTGGGGTTTGAGGCGCAGATGCAGGGGGGGGCTTTGGGGCCTTTGACAACGCGCGACAGCTTCTTGCCGATCGTGGTCCCGTTGATGCTGGCCTGTAAGGCCGAAGCCACACTGGCCGACTTGGCCGCGCGCGAGGCGCTGGTACACACGGCCGCCAATCGCCTGGTCGAGACCCCGCAAGAGGCTTCGGGGGCGTTGGTTGCACGGCTGACGGATGACCCTGCAGCGAGGGCGTCTTTTTTGGCGGCCTGCGGATGTGCGGCTGAAGCATCGCTTGACCTTACTGACGGGGTGCGAATGTCGTCTCAGGATGGGCAGGTGGTTCATATCCGTCCCTCCGGGAATGCACCGGAGTTGCGTGTTTATGTCGAAGCGCCTGAACAGCAGGTTGCTCAAGCAACTTTGAAGCGCGCGCTGCTGGTGGTGCATGACTGGATGGAAGCTGCCTGAGTCGAGGTAGGGAGAGTGACATTCCTGAATTGCACGTGGGTGACATTTTAGCTTTGTGGTTACAAACCTTCGGAGCTGATAAGAACTGTTATGTTAAGAGAGGGTGGCGATTTTGCGCTCAATCACGGACTCGTTTATCTTTTTTCTATACATGAATTAATCTGTGCCAAATGGGTGTGAGATCCTGAAATAGATGATAAGCATCATACAGCT
>CALKJA010000128.1 GCA_937995865.1 uncultured Paracoccaceae bacterium
GTAGAAAATCCTACGCAGCGCAGCTTTGTCAAAAATCTCGTTAGGATGAAAGTTCGTAGAGAAAATCACGAGAGTATCAAACGGCACCTCAAATTTTTCTCCGGATTGCAAAGCGAGGATATCCCGGCTTTCTTCAAGTGGAACAATCCAGCGGTTTACCAATGCCTGCGGCGGTTCTTCCTGCCGGCCAAGGTCATCGACAATAAAGATGCCACCAGTAGATTTCAGCTGGAGCGGCGCCTGATAGGTTCGTGCTGTAGGATTATAGACAAGATCCAGCATTGAAAGCGACAACTCACCGCCAGTGATCACGGTTGGCCGATCACATCGGACATAGCGCGTGTCGAAGCGATTGCCCGTGCGGCGAAGCGAGTTGGGGTCGTCCACTTGCATTTCTGCCGCCGAGTGAACGATTGGATCATAAACGGTGATAACCTGCCCTGCATATTCGATGGCGCGGGGGATATAGATCTTGTCGCCCATCGCGTCACGGATGCCATTGGAGATTGAGGATTTCCCGTTTCCGGGGGGCCCATACATCAAGCAGGATCGGCCAGCGCTCACGGCTGGACCAAGTTGATCAAGAAGATCGTCCGGCAAAATCAAGTGTCCCATCGCGCCTTGCAACTGTTGACGTGTGATATTGGTGTTGCGGATGGATTGGCGGTCGACCTGCTTGGCATAAACATCAAGAGGGACCGGCATCGCCCCGTAATATTCTGACTGTGTCAGGGCATCTTGCGTGCGTGACTTGCCAGATTCGGTGAGTTGGTAACCCATCTCTCCGCCACAATTGGCGTTTAGCGTTCCGGTTGCTTCCAGCAACTTTTGGCTCCGTACAAGATCCACCAATTCTTGGGTTACAGGCACCGGAAGACAGATGGCTGCAGCGATGTCTGTAACGGTATCAAGGTTCTTGCGGAAAATTGTCTTAAGCAAAACGTCGCGCAACATGACCATCGAAAGGGACATGTCTTCCAGCCTCTTTGGTGCGGGTGGAGCAAGGACATTGGAGGCCTTTAATTGCGTATGTGCGTTCATGGGGCGTGGCCTTGTACGGTTTTGCGTCTCTTTGCAGCTATCGGTGGAAATGGGCATTTGTGCGGCGCGCTTGGTCTGATAGTTTGGAAAAAACAGATTAAAGTCGTTCTAGAACGGCGGGGTGCGGGCGGATGAGCAATCGGATTTTGGCGGGTGGCGCGGTGCTGGCCTTGTGGGCAGTCTATGCTGCGGCGCTGTTATGGCCCGGTGGATTGAGTATCACCAAGCATACAGGCGACGCGCTCCATATGATCGCGATCGTCGAGCGTTTGGCGCAAGGGCAATTGCCGCATCAAGACTTTATGACGCCGATTGGGATTGTGGCGTTCTGGCCGATCGCGCTGCTGGTGAAATTTGGACTTAGCATTGGTCAAGCCTTTGTAATAGCGCAGGTTATTCTTTCCTTTTTGGGTGGTGCTGCTGCCTTTGTGATCGGGTTGCGACGCATGGGGCCCTGGTGGGCTGCTTCTTTTGCGGCGCTGACTGTGACGCTTGTTGCCGCCCTCGTGCACGGCGAGGCTGGAATCGCCGTTTCGGTCTCAATGCATTACAATCGATGGGCTTGGGCGCTCGCGTTCATTGCAATCCTTGCGGCGGTTTTGCCCACGGGGCGACGCGGCATCGTAGAAGGTGTGGCGTTAGGTGGATGCATGGCCGCATTGGCGCTGATCAAAGTCACTTACTTCGTAGCGCTCTTGCCTGTTGTGGTCTTGGGTCTTTGGCTCACGGGCCAAAGACTTGCGCTTGGGCTTGCGGTTGTCGCTGGGCTGCTGATCGCTGGGATGCTTACGCTGATATTGGGTGTTGGCTATTGGACGGCGTATCTGGGCGATTTACTTTTGGTTGCTGGCTCGGACGTGCGGGCGCAACCGGGGCTGGATTTCACAGCCGTTCTAACCGCACCTGCGTATCTTGGCGCAACGCTTGCAGGGCTTGCGATGGTGATTGTACTGCGCAGGATCGGATTTGAGGCTGAGGGGCTCTTGGTTTTGCTGCTTTTTCTTGCGGGTAGCTACATCACCTATCAGAACTTCGGGAATGACCCACAGTGGCTTGCCCTGCTGGCCCTTCTTTTGGCCTTTTGGGCGTCGGAAGCAGGAAGCGAGCGCGGCAGGCTGGCTTTAACCGTGGGCGCTGTGGCTGCCGCTGCTTTTGTTGCCCCAAGTTTTGTAAATATGGCAGTTAGTCCGCTGCGCCACGTCAGCATTCCTCAAGAGGACTACATGCCAATTCTTGCTGGCACTGATCGGCACAAAGATCTCAGAGTCTCCAAAATCAAGGCAAACCGCCTGCGGGGTGATGTGGCGCTCACCGAGGGCTATCGCGGATTTGACGCGCCCGAACCTTCGGAGCCTGTTGTATTTATGGGTGAAGTTCTTCCCGATTGCCGAACAGAGCCAATGCCCGGGTATTTTGCGTCCATCACGACTGATTTACGCGAACGCGGGTTGGCGCAAGGCGGTAGCATTTTTGCCGTCGATATCTTTTCACCCTATTGGTTGTTCGGGGATCACCGGCCTCTCAGCGGGGGGGCTCCGTGGTACTATGATGGACTGTCGGGTTATGCAGATGCGGATTTTGTGCTTTTGCCCAGCTGTCCGATCCTTGTGAGCGTGCGCAATCTTGTTGCGACTTCTCTCAAAGGAGAGCCGTTGACAGAAGTCGCCCGGACGCCGCTCTACACGCTCTACAGCCGCTAAAAGGCCGCCATCGCGAGATAGAGCGAAACAACACCTCCAAGCGCGTAGCCCAGTGGAAAGCGGTTGCCTGACCGCCAAGATTGCCACAAGGGCGTTGCTCTGTCGGCGCCCATGATCATGAATAACCGGTGCGCGACAAACGCTCCGATACCGCAAGCACAAAACAGCATCAAAGCAAGCATGAGATCTTGGCGTGCGAAATAGGGAGCTGCCGCCGCTATGAACTTCGCGTCTCCGCCGCCCATCGCACCAGCGGCGTAGAGCACAAGAACAATCACAAATACGACGGCAGCCTGCGCCAATTGCCAAAGATAAAAGGGCAGGGGGAGGACAAGGGCCCCGACCACCAAGAAAATCCCGAAGACCAACAACACCAGCCCATTCAGGATCTTAAGGCGGGCCATGTCATACCACGCCATGTAGAACCAAATAGGCACCAAGAGGATCAAGAAAACCAAAGCCGCCTGCGCCGGATAGACCGGCGTTACCACTTGAAAGATTTCCCAAGGGGCAAGCATATTTAGTTTGCTACGTTGGCTTCGAGGGCGCGAAGGCTCCGCACGGCGGCTTCGAAATGCTGCGGATGCGTGTCGATGGCCTCGCGCAAAAGGCCTTTGCCAGTTGCTACATCGCCCTGCTTGATTGCAGAAAGACCTAAAGTGTGAAGCAGTTGGGCCCGTTCGATTTGGGTCATCTGAATGACCGGCAGATCGTATTTTCGCTGAGCCCCGCGTGACAGGACAAGGTTGTTCTTCGCGGTAAAGAGCGTCGGATCTTGCTTGATCGCATCGACAAATAGCCGCTCCGCATCCGAGAAATCGCCCCGTGTTAGCTTGGAATATCCCCAGTTATTGAGCACGCCACTTGGCTTTGTGGTAAGCCCCACGGCGGTTTCATAAAAACTGTCCGCGCGTGACCATTCGCGGTTGCTGTCGGCGACCATTGCCTCAAGCCGGTAGCGCTTGAAGGTCTCATGGGTAGGCGGCACGCTATCAAGCGCGCCTTCTGCTGACTTCCAATCGCCATTGCGGATATGTGCATCTGCAAGGTCAATCGTATCGTCATTGATCGCGTCCGGGTGGCTCACGACCAATGTCCAAGCGGTCACAGCTTCTGTGTGCCGTTTCGCGCGGATCAGGCTCTTGGCTAACCCGCGTTGAAATTGAATGCGATCAGGTTCAGCGGACACGGAGCGGCGGAAATAATCAACGGCCTCATTTGGGTCTGCGACTGACAGCATAACGTCATTGAGATTAGTCTCATCGACAACATTCACGCCCTTCAGCGCGCGTTCGACTTGGGCACCAGATGAGGGCACGTCGCACCCTGCAACAAGCATTGCAACAGGCAAAAAAGCCAGCGTAATCCGCCGCATACCGGTCCTACTCCTGCTCGGCTTGCGGGCTTTTGCCCGTCATGCCACCTCACTTCACACCGTTTGCCGGCGCTTGGGCTCTCTCAATGGTCAGGGGTATTCACTCAGTGTATATTCAGAGCTGCCCCGACGGACCAATTGATAGGCCTCTTCTTGAGCAGCATTATAGCCGGGATTTTCAAGTTTTGCGAGCGCTTTGCGCAGGTTGTCGCGAATCGACACGGAATTGCCATTGTCTAACGCAAAGGCAAGCCGAAAGAGTTGCGCCGCCTCCACAGTGTTGCCTTGCTCCATCAGCACAACGGCAAGGTTGTTGGCGATATCGGGGCTTGTTTCATTCAGATCATAAGCGTCTCGGAGCTGCCGCTCGGCCTGTCCCAAGCGTCCAAGCCCCAGATTGGCAGTGCCCAGCGCCATTAGAACCTCGGACGTAAAACCCAGCTCACCTGCGGATCGTGTAAATGCGCGAAGGGCCAGCTCATATTCCGCGGCCTGCATAAGCCGGTGACCAAGCTCCATCTCTGAAATTGTTCGGTCACCGCGTCCACCATATGGGGCATATGGCGATCCGCCAGGTGCAGAGAGTCCGCCCGAAGAACAGGCGGCCAAAGCAAAGCACAAAAGGAGTATCGCTGCGCGCATCAGTATTTCTGGACGCCAACCCCACCACCCGAAAGCATGAGATAGATCTCGTAGACCGACGGACCAATCAGGATGATCAGAAGCGGCGGCACGGTCAGCATCATTGTTGCTAGTGTCATTTTCGTGGGTAGCGTATTCGCTTTTTCCTCGGCGCGCATCACGCGTTTATCGCGCATCTCCCCGGCGTAGACACGCAAAGCCTCGGCAATTGAGGTGCCGAACTGCTGTGATTGCACGAGCACGGTGACAAATGAAGCAACATCCTGAACACCTGCGCGTTCGGCCATATCCTTGAGAACGGCCGTTTTATCCTTACCGGCCTTCATTTCATGGGCGACCATGCCGAATTCTTCGGACAAGGCTGGGAAGCTGGGTCTAAGTTCTTCGGCAACGCGGACGATGGATTGATCAAGAGACTGGCCCGCTTCGACACATACAAGCATCATGTCCAGACTGTCAGGAAAGCCGTTCTCGATCTCTTCTTGGCGCTTTTGAAGCCGTTTGGTGATCCAGTATTTCGGGATCATGTACCCAACAATGCCGGGCAACATACCGGTGATCACCAACTGCTGGGTTGCAACTTCTTCGTTGGTCGCCGTTTGCAAAAGAACCGACAGGGCGCCCAAAGCCAAAAGGCCAATCCCCAACGCAAATTGCGCAAAGTGGTAGGTCCGCACCGCATTTTTACCGCGATACCCCGCTTGCACCAGCCGCAGCTTGGCAGCTGAGTATTCTTCTTCGTCCTGTGGCTCTAGGAATTCAGCGTATTTTTGAAGTTTGTCGTTGTTGGATCCATAGCGCAGCCGGTCTTTGGATGCCGTCGCTTGCACGCGTCGGCTTTCGGCCTTGAGCCGCTCATAAGGATCGCTTGGGGCCCGCAACATTGCGAACGCTGCCCCAATAACAAGAACAGCCCCAAGTACCCCAAGGATAATGACGGGGCCAAAGGGGCCAAGAGCATCTATGAATTGCATGGCGTTTGTTCCCTCAAACCTTGATGTTCACAAGGCGGCTCATCACGATGAGGTTCGCCACAAGGAAGCCGCCAACAACCAAGCACGCAGGAATGAAAACCGGTGTGTCGATGACCTTGTCATAGTAGTTGGGCTGCACGACGTTGATCATGATCAACGCAAGAAACGGGAAACCAGAAAGGAATTTGCCGGACCATTTCGCTTCGGCGGTGATCGCATTCACGCGGCGAAAAAGCTTGAAGCGTGCGCGGATCACCTTAGCGAGACCGGCAAGTACTTCGGCAAGGTTGCCGCCTGAAGTTTGCTGGATTGTCACCGCAACGGCAAGGAAGCGTAAATCCTGCATGTTTAGTCGCTCCGCCATATGCTTGAGGGATTCGCCAACATCGCGACCATACGCGCTTTCATCTGCAATCACGCCGAATTCTGAGGCCAACGGATCCGGTACTTCTTTGGCCACGATGTTAAGAGCAGATGCAAAAGGGTGTCCGACGCGCAAGCTGCGCACCATCAGCTCAACGGCGTCTGGGAGCTGTTCTTCGATCATCGCCATGCGCTTTTTGGCTTTGGACGTGATCCACATAAAGACGCCGCCAATGCCCATCACAACGGCCACGCCAGCGCGGACCGGCAAGCCAGCTTCTGTTCCGATCGAGAGCCCGACAAAGGCCACAACGGCCAGCACGGCCATAACCATAATCAATTGGAGAGGCGTAAAGGCGATGCCGCCCTTTTGCGCCTTTTCTGCCAGCAAGGAGTATAACGGCACTTTGCGGGCGTTAATGTGTTGGTTCATCTCCTTGCGGAGTTGCTCCATTACCTGCTCACGGCCGCCACCGTTTTTCATCATTTCAAGGCGACGATTAACCTTGGAATTCAGCGAAATGGATTTGCCGAAGACCGTAAGATAGAGTCCTTCCACGAGCACAAGCACGCCAATGAAGATCAGACCATAGATAATGGGTTCTGCGCCGATGGTCATTTCAGTCTACTCCACCACAACTGGCTCAAAGATCGCTGCGGGCAGGTCATAGCCCCACATCTTGAACCGTTCTGAATAATGGCTGCGCACACCTGTTGCCGTAAAATGGCCTAGGATCTTGTTTTCGGGCGTTAAGCCCGTCCGCTGATAGCGAAATACCTCTTGCATAGAGAGAACATCCCCTTCCATGCCAGTCACCTCGGTAATCGAAACCATTCGGCGTGAGCCGTCCTGCAAACGCGAGGCTTGCACGATCACGTTGACCGCTGATGCAATCTGCGAGCGGACCGCCTTCAAGGGCATTTCGATCCCAGCCATTGCGACCATGTTTTCCAGTCGGCTCACACCATCACGGGCGTTATTGGCGTGAATTGTGGTCATTGATCCATCGTGACCGGTGTTCATTGCTTGTAGCATGTCGATTACTTCTTCGCCGCGCGTTTCCCCAACTATGATCCGGTCAGGGCGCATACGTAGTGCGTTGCGCAGACAGTCGCGCTGGGTAACAGCACCTTTGCCTTCAACGTTGGCAGGTTTGGATTCCATTCGGCCCACATGTGTTTGCTGCAACTGAAGTTCGGCTGTGTCCTCGATCGTCAAGATGCGTTCACTGTCATCGATGAATGAAGACAGGGCGTTCAGGGTTGTGGTTTTGCCTGAACCTGTCCCGCCCGAGACAATCACATTCAATCGTGTGGCCACAGCGGCTTCAAGATAGATCGCCATCTCCTCGGTAAAGGCGCCAAATTCGACAAGATCGGCAATTGCCAGCTTGTCTTTCTTGAACTTCCGGATGGACACAAGCGACCCATCGACGGCGACTGGGGGCACCATCGCGTTGAAGCGCGAGCCATCCGCAAGGCGGGCGTCCACATAAGGGTTCGATTCATCGACCCGACGGCCGACAGCGCTCACGATCTTATCGATGATCCGCAACAAGTGCTTTTCATCTTTGAATGTAATCTCGGACAGCTGCAGCTTGCCCTTTTTCTCGATAAAGATCTGTTTGGGGCCGTTGATAAGGATATCAGCCACATCATCATCTTTGAGAAGTGGCTCAATCGGGCCCAAGCCTTTTACTTCGTCATAAAGTTCTTGATTGAGCGACAACCGCTCCTCGCGATTGAGGACCACTTCCATCTCGGAAAGTGTCTCTCCCGCTATCGCGGTTATTTCCGCGCGAAGATCTGCTTCTGATGCAGTATCAAGCGCGCTCAGGTTCAGATTGTCGAGCAAGGACTTGTGCAGTTCGAGCTTGATCTCACCGAGGCGCTCTTTGCGACGCTGCTCTTTGTCGACCGCTGAAAGTTGCGCTGGCTTTTTGGCGGGCTCTTTTCGAACAACTTTGGCTGGTTGATCCGCAACCGAAACCATTTTTGCTACATCTTTGGCTTGCTCGACGGGCAATGCCGCCTCATTCTTTTTGAAACGCGAAAACATAGGTAGGGGTGTCCTTATGCGGCTTGCGCGTTTGAGGTGTTGATGTCGTGAAGCGACGCTGCAAGTTTTTGGATTTCTTTTCTGAGCGGCGCCTTGGCGGCAGCCTCCGCAAGAGGAACCCCGTGGTCGCCCGCTTGGGTGATCGCTTTGCCGCCATCGGGAAGCTGGATGTCGATGGAAATGTTAAGGCTTTCTGCCATGCGTTTGATACGCGCCTTGCCCGTCACGTCCATCATTTTGGGCGCGCGGTTGATCGCAAAGCGGATCTTTTCAAACGGCAGCTCTTCGGCTTGCAGCGCTTTTTTCAGGCGAACGGCATTTTGTGCACATCGCATATCCAACTCCATCGTCGCAAAATAGACATGCGCCTGGCTTAGAACTGTATCCGTCCATTGGACCAATGTTGTTGGCATATCTATGATAACATAGTCAAAATTCGCGGCAGCCATTGCAATGATCCGGTCAACATCCTCGGGCGTGAGCAGATCCAATGGGATCATATCTGCCGGCGTTGTCAGCACGTGCAAACGATCATGATAGGACAACAACGCTTGCATAAAGACATCACTGTCCATTGATTCCGTATCTTGCATCATTTCCAGCACGGCATCGCGCCGTGGGAGGTCGAGATACGTTGAGACAGACCCAAACTGGAAGTCCAAATCCAAAAGACACACGCGCGGCGGCTCTGCTTTATCGATATTCGCGAGCTCCCAAGCTAGATTGACAGCGACTGTCGTTGCACCTGTGCCGCCCGCAAGTCCGTGGACCGGAAAGATGACGCCTTCGCGGTCACCAGATGCTGGCAGTTTTGTGCGCATTTGCGTTGGAGCGGGCGCTTGTGGGGCAGGGGAATTTAGGCGTTTGATGGCTTGCGCCAATTCATTTTCTGGCAGCGGATAAGGGATGAATTCATCAGCTCCGTTGCGAAGCAACTTGTGCAATATCGCGGTCGAAAGATCCTCGGCCACGATGATTGTCTTGATGCCTTTGTCTGCTGCCGAAGAGATGAGTTGCAAAAGTAGCTCGATATTCTGCTCATCGTCGGTATCAAGGGCGAGAGCCACAAATTTCAGGGCTTCAGCATCCGGCTGTTCCAAAAAGGATCGCGCTTCTTGAAATCCCAGGTCGCCCCAAGTTTCGCCCAGAACAGACTCCATATCTTCGATCAAAAGATCGAAATTTTGAACGTCTCGACTGATGGTGCAAGCCACCAACGGAATCGGTTCAGGTTGTAACATCACGCTGCTCATCGCGACTTGCCCTTTTAAGTGAGGCTTCGCGGAGCTTGTTATGAAGAAGGATCATACCCCCGACGTGCCCCGTCCAAGCCAGATGCCGAACATCGGCACCCACTTTTCCCACAACTCAAGGGGTAGTGATCAATCAGGGCAAGATTTGGGCTGGAAAGGAGAATTCTCGTGAAGTTTTATGGCGATTAGTTGCCAGTTGCCTGGATGGCGGCTGTTGTGGTCGCCTCAGCCGCGCTTCCGATATAGTCGCGCCACACGATTTCAGCGTACTGCCCCTGCATGACCGTCGGGTGGTTTTGCACGAAGCCGGAGACTTCTGTCACGGTTCTACGATTGCGGCGCTCCGGGTCTTGCGTCACGATCAATGGCTGTGTTTCGCCAAAGCTTACAACTGCCTCTAGGCGCGCACGGGAAATGCCAAGAGTCGAAAGATATTGAACAACCGTTTGCGCCCGCCTAAGCCCCAAGCTCTTGTTATAACTAGGGGATCCAACCGCGTCAGCGTGCCCGTATACGCGGAAGCGCACTTCGGGAAACTGGCGTATAAAGAGTGCTTGCTGGCGCAGAACCTCTCGCGCCGTGGCGCTAAGATGTGCTGAATTAAATTCGAACGTAATGGTTGTTGGAATTTCAGCGGCGAAGCGGCGTGACAGATCAATCGCGTGGCCTCGCTGACCTGTCATAACCAACATATTGTTCATTGTGGGATTGCCGAACCCACCCTCATCCAAAGATGAGCCAGCCGCGCGGTGATTGAAGTTATACACAGGATCAGGGCTGGCACAGGCCGTCAGGATCGTCAGACCGGCAATCGCTGCTGAATATTTCAAGTGCCCCGCCCGTTTCACGATTCTCGCCCCTGCCTCTGCTGTCTTCTAATCAAGCACATAACCATAAGACCCGCTAAAGTCTTGCTGTGCAACTTCGCCTGCCGCACCTTGTGTTGGTGTCGTGCCTGAGACGCGCCCAAAAAGAAAGAGATCTCTTTCGCTTGGAAGTTTCACCCTGTCTGTAGGAAGAGCAAGCGTATCGCCGCGCACCGGTGTCACAAGGTGTGGAGTGACGATAATAACCAACTCTGATTGGTCTCGCGCGTATTCCACCGAACGAAAGAGCGTACCAAGGACAGGAATGTCGCCCAGCCAAGGCACTTGGCTGTTTAAGTCTGTAAAATCATCCTGAAGCAGCCCGGCGATTGCAAAACTCTCCCCGTCGCGCATCTCAACGGTTGTGGATGTTTCGCGGCGTGAAAACGCATCGACGCTAAAGCCGTTGCTTGTAATGCCATTGGACGAGTCGATTGAAGAGACAGCAGCGCGCAGCTGCAGATTGATAACATCACCATCAACGACACGTGGGGTGAAGTTAAGCTCGATCCCGAAAGGTTTGTATTCAATCGCCGTCGTTTCACCCGCTGCGACAGGGACTGGATATTCACCACCGGCAAGGAATGTTGCTTCTTGTCCGCTGAGTGCTGTCAGATTGGGTTCGGCAAGTGTGCGAACAAACCCTTTTGTTTCAAGAGCTTCCAAAAGGATGTCTACACGGACGCTGTCGATGTCAAAACCAAAGATTGATGCGCCAACAGCAGACGCCGCCGCATTAAACGTCCCCGCAAGCGCGCCAGTTCCGTCATCTGCGAGCGCGCCAGAGCCGCCCGCGATGACGCCATTGTTGCCATCGGATGCAACCAACCCGCCATCCAGCGATTTTGAGACTGAACGGCTCATCTCCGCAAAACGCACTTTGAGCATAACCTGATGATTGCCACCAACGACCATGAGATTTGACACACGATCAGGTGCATATCGCTGGGCAAGATCTAAAGCCCGATCCATTCGCGCGATGCTGCTTACTTGACCCGAAAGCACAATGCCATCATTTGCCGTTCGCACTTCGATGCGCTCATTGGGCAAAATCTGACCAAGCCGTTCTTTGAATTCTGTGATGTCCGGCGAAACACGGACCTCTACATTTGTGATCAACCGTCCGTCCGCGCCCAACAATGTCAGGGAGGTGCGCCCTGGGGCTTTGCCCAGCACATAGATTGTGCGGTCAGACAACGTTGAGATATCTGCGATATTGGGGTCTGCGATTGACAACTCTGCAAAAGGCACGTCGCTTTCGACGACCACCGCACGGCTCATCGGCACATTCAATGCCGTAGACGGCGCGCCTCGCATGACGCGCAAGGTTTCTGATGACACAGGTGTCACCGGGCCTGCAAATGCAAGTGAAAGCCCCAACACAGCTGCGGCGTAAAATCCTGTCAATTTCATGTGACCTGCCTCTCCGATCACGCCTCAAAATTGCGGATCTTTTGCCCGCACTTGATATTCTTTTGCCTGCATTTGAGATTTTTTGCAAGAATCAATGCGTTGCGACTGTTTTCTCGTGTGGAAAACGCAACGCGGGCCCCGGAAAGGGGCCCGCGCGCAACACTATCTACGGATGATTTTAGTTTGTGCAGGGTATTGGTATCTCTACAACCTCAGCACCGCGGCGTGTGCGGATTGAGCAAGTCTCCTCGCGGACTGTCTCTGCCACTTTTTCTTCTTCAATCCCCAACAATTCCATTTGGTCGACTTCTTCGGCCTGAGCGATGCTGTCATCGCGGACGCCAACGAGAGCAAGCGACAGGTTTCCAGAGTTTTGCGCTTGGGCAAGCCGGCCGACTTGCTGTGGGGTGACCTGTGCGGTGACGGTGCGTGCAATCGCTGCTTGAGAACGGTCAGAGTCAGAGCTTTGGTCAATGGCGATAAGTTCTACACCCGCTTCAATCAATTTCGTTATGTCACCACCACGACGGTCGTTTCCACCGCGGCCTGTCCAAAAGATGTCAACTCGATCACCCGGGCGTAAGAAGCCGGACACACCAGACGCAACGTCGACGCGGATCGTAAAGGCACGCATCCCTGGCTGCAGAAGGGAGGTCAATCCGGCGCCAACCCCAGGTTCCGTGACTTTGACTGCTAGAATGGGCTCACCCTTTTCCATAGCGCGTACGACAGTCCTTAGCTCTTCCTCGCCACGCGCGAAAAGCTCTTCCACCGTTTTGAATGCGCCTTCAGGCACAGCAGGGATTGGCCATTTGATAAGGGCAACATCCTCAATAGTGATCTCATGCCCAAACTTCATCTGGTTGCGTGCAACGATGATGTCCGTGAGCGGCATAGAGCTGGCGCGTTCTTTGGCCAAAGCGGCACGATGCTCGCTGATATAGCCTTGGGCCAGGTAAACCGCGCCACCCGCAAGAGCGAGCCCGATCACAAGCACCAGTCCAAATAGAGTTCGCATGGGAAGCCCTCACATTTCGGCGCAGCGCATTTTGGGCCGCACGGTTCGATTCTCCTTCAGGATGGCCGCCAAATGGGGCGAAAACTTGCCAGTCCTAAGGTTGTTTGACGGTCGCTTTGTTGGCCTTAATTGACCGACGCCGCCTATTGGTCTGCGGTGTTGCCGTTTTCTTTGGTTTCAACCTGCAGACCCGCATTGATTTCATCACCGAGATTCGAGGTGCCGTCGACGACAACTGAGGCAGCACCCGCACCTAACGCAATGATGCCAGCAGTCAAAACGATCCAGTCAACCGAAACGGCGCCGTGTGTGTCTGGCCCCAATTGGCTCAACAACTTGCGCATCATAATATTTCTCCTTTGCGGCGCTGCCCCCGCAAACGCCCAAATACATAAACTTTGACGTGGTTTGGCCCTCAAATGCGTCAAAATCGCGGAGTTGGAGAGATACTTTGCGGGCATATGGTTAACGCGTTTTATGCCGCTACCTGCAAACAAGAAAAGACCGCAGCCAAGGCCGCGGTCTTTTTGCCGTCAAAGATGGCTTGCGGTTAATTGGTGACGGTGTTCGTCTTTATTCGTTTAGAGATTTCGCCAAGTTCAGTGTCCACGGTATTGCCTGCGTTAACCGTGCCATCGGCAAGAAGAAGGATTGTAGCGACGCCAAGTCCGACAGTCGCCGCGGTCAAAACCACCCAATCGACGGTCACAGCACCGTCTTGATCGGTTGCGAGGAAGCTAAAGTATTTCCGCATGGTTTTTCCCAGAATCCAGAAATCGTTACACTTAAAAAGAAAGCCGCGCCCGTTTCGGGGCGCGGCCTTTCCTAGGCAGAGCCTGGGATTAGTAAGACGCGATGGTCATTGTGGAGAGTTCGCTGTCGATTGCGCCAGCCAGGTCGGACACGCCGCCGGATACTGTTGCAAGGATTGCGATGCCCAGACCCACGATCGCGGCTGTCAGGACAACCCAGTCTACGGTCACGGCGCCATCTTCATCACGGCGGAAGTTTTTGATCATGTTCAGCATTGTATTGGTCCCTCTAAGGATGTTCGCTCATATTTCGTAACCTTGTCAGCTCTTCCGAGGCGGCCTCTTAGTGCCTCGTCCTTGACTTGGTATGACACTATATGGCCCTTGGATTGGGGCGCGAATTGGGCAGCATTCGTGCAATTTTGCAGAACTTAAAGAATTTTACGGACTTCAGCTTAAGTAACTGTTTTGCAGCACTTTTTATGAAAAATTCGACCCCTTCGACCATTTCGGAGCGCGCAATTGGGCACAAATTGCCGGAATTGACCAAGGTTTTGAGCCCAAGACTGGCGTGGTTCGAGGAAACCGGGTAGATTGATCGCAAGAAATAAGAGGCAGAGCAGGACCTCAGAAAATGCGAATGATCAGGGCAACCCTACTGTGTTGCGCAACAGCTATGGCCGTTCCGGTTGCGGCCCAAGAGCAAGCGAGCCCCAAACCGTTTCGAGATTTCACATTTAAACGCGTGAAGCCTCCAAGTGCTGGAGCAACCCAACGGATCACAGTGCAAATCGCCCCGGGCGCGACGGGCGCGCCTGCTGATACTTCAACCCTGCAGCCAGAGCAGGCCAGCGTATCAGATACGGCAGCTAGCGGCGTTAGAGCTACGCAGACGGCTTATCCATGGTTTTGGGAAGCCCTATCGCCTGACTTAGCAGCTGGCGGGGCAGGGAGGCTCTTTGATGCGCTTGATGCTGTTCAAGCAAATGGGCGCGTTGCTGCCCCACGGCTCCAAACGCTGCAATCGGTGGCCAATGCATATGGGCGTGACCTTTTGCTTTCGACAGTTGGAACAGAAGTCTCGCCTGCATTTGCGCTGGCCGTCATCTCGGTTGAAAGTGCGGGGCGCGCAGATGCGGTAAGCCGCGCCGGGGCACAGGGTTTGATGCAGCTTATGCCAGCTACGGCGGCCCGCTTTGGGGTAAAGGACGCTATGGACCCTGCCCAGAACATCGCAGGCGGTGTAGCGGTTTTGGATCATCTGATAAAGAAGTTTGAAAGCGATCCGCTTCTGGTCCTGGCCGCTTACAACGCGGGCGAAGGATCCGTCAGGGATCATGGGGGCGTGCCGCCCTTTGCAGAAACCCGCAATTATATTCCTAAAGTTCTCGCTGCGTATCAGATCGCGCGCGGTCTATGTGTGACGCCGCCTATTCTTCTGTCGGATGGGTGCGTGTTTGCCGGAGGGTCATGAAGCATGAGCAAAACGCCCCTCATTCTGGATATCGATGACACGTTCCTCAAAACAGACCTCTTGCACGAAGCCGTATGGGCCGGGTTGGGTCAGGCACCTTGGCAAACGCTTAAAGCTTGCGCCCGCCATTTTCGCGCACCTGCTGCGCTTAAGGCCGCGTTGGCAGACATTGTCACATTGCGCATGGACCTTTTGCCAGTCCGCCCTGAAATTGCCGAGATGGCCAAGACTGCGAAGACAGACGGCCAAGTTGTTGGCCTGGCCTCTGCATCAGATGAACGATGGGTCGCTGGCATAGCGCAAGCACACAAGATTGAGGGGCCTCAATTTGCCTCAAATGGGGAAACGAACCTCAAAGGGAAGACTAAGGCTGAGGTCCTGCAGAATACCTTTGGGCCAGGCGGCTATATATACGCCGGGGATTCAGTGACAGATATCGCAGTTTGGGAAAGCGCCCAGTCAGCAATTGTCGTGGGCGCACCGCGTGGCGCATCGCAGTATCTTAGTCAGGCGGGCAAAGACGTTACGCACATTCCGGGCGGGTGGACACCGAGCGATCTTTTGCGTGCATTGCGGCCGCATCAATGGGTCAAGAATATACTGCTCTTTTTGCCGCTAATCGCGGCCCATCAATTTGGTCTGCTCAGCTTTGCGATGGTTCTTCTTGGCATCGTTGCCTTTTCGGCGGCAGCCAGTGCGATCTATATTGTGAACGATCTTCTTGATCTTGAGGCAGACCGGCTTCACGCAACCAAAAACCGGCGCCCGTTTGCCTCCGGCGCGGTACCAATACGTGTTGGGACGGTAGCATCGCTTGTCCTTATGGCGGTTGCTCTTGGGCTTGGTGCTGTACTTGGCCCGGCATTCTTGGGTGTTGTTTCGTTCTATATGCTGTTGTCTTTGGCCTATTCTCTGAAACTCAAACGTATGCGTTGGGTGGATGTCGCAACGCTTGCAACGCTCTATACACTGCGCGTTGTGGCTGGGGCTGCGGCATCGCAAGTGGAAGCCTCGGTGATGATGCTCGTGTTCATTTTCCCAGTCTTCATCGCGCTGGGCTGCGTCAAGCGTCTTACTGAATTGACACTTGCCACAACGGATGAACGATTGCCCGGCCGTGGCTACGGCAGGCAAGATCGCGGCGATTTACGCAATGTGGCTTGGCTCGGCGTCATTGGGGCTTTGGTTGTGTTCTTTTTGTATAGCACAAGCGAACAGGCGCAGGCGTTGTATCCAACCCGCTGGATTCTCTGGGTTGCGATGGTGCCGATTGCCGGATGGTTGGTGCGGATGGTGGTGCTTGGGTATCGCGGCAAGCAGGATTACGATCCGATCGTGTTTGCGATGCGCGACAAAATGGGCATTGGTATCTTGTTGATCACCCTTGCGATGATGTTCTACGCCGCTGGCCTTTGGGCGCAATGGTTCGGCGTGTGAACCGAAACACTACAGGACCCAGAGTCAGCTGACCCAGTTCATAGGGCTCGGTCGCACTTTAAACAGAGAGCTTCTTGAAAATAGGCTCTGGCACAAGACGAATGATCGTCATGATCAGCCTCCAAAAACCCGGCGTGTAGATCACATTCTTTTTCTTTGTTACGGCGCGCAGGATATCACGCGCGACGCTTTGTGGGGCAGCGACAAGGAACATACCCTCTACCGTCCATGTCATGGCGGTATCTACAAAGCCTGGTTTCACAGTCACGACATGCCCGCCTGTGCGCGTAAGCCGATTGCGCAATCCACTTAGATAGGTGTGGAAGCCCGCCTTGGCTGCGCCATAGACGTAATTTCCAATGCGACCGCGATCCCCTGCTACAGACCCCACGCCGACAATTGTCCCTGAGCCACGCGCCTCAAGCACTGGGGCCAGCATCTGGAGCACACGGGCGGGGCCGGTGAAGCTGTCCGTGATCGTGCCATCGATAAGCGATGGATCGGCATCGATCGTCGATTGTTCGGGCATGGACCCTACAAACACAGCGGCGTTAAGCACGCCGTCTTGTTCTGTCATCGTTTCGATCAAAGCGGGAAATGTGTCAGGGTCTCGGGCGTCAAATCTATGTACCTGTGCCAGAGGCGCCCCATGCGCGCGAGCATCCGTTGCAGTGCTTTCCATATCATTCAAGTCACGCCCCGCTAGAATAACGGCGTGGCCGTCTTGAGCGACGGCGCGGATAAAGGCACGCGCCATAGAGGACGTTGCTCCGAGAACGAGCCATGTTTGGGTCATTTAAGCCTCCGCAGGTTGAGCCGCTTAATCAGATCCGTTTGCAGAGATCCGTCCGGGTCTGCCTTGGCGGCTTCTTCGGCCCAAGCTGCCCTTTCTGGATACATTGCTTGGATATGGTCGGCGTGGGACAGCGCATCCTTGGCCAGATAGATACGGCCCTTGGCGGCAAGCGTCATTTCCTCAAGCCGATGGATAAGAGGGGCCGCCTCAGTGCGTGCCGGGAAATCAACGGCGAGCGTATAGCCTTCCATTGGAAAAGACATCATTCCACCGGTGCCCGGCCCCATTCGTTTAAGCACCGCAAGTGGCGAGGCCAGACCAGACACAGCAATCGCAGCCAACATATCGCGCAACGCAGGCGATTGATCGCTTGGTACAACACATTGAAACTGGTGAAAGCCCCGTTTGCCGTAAAGCCTGTTCCAGTTATGAAGACGGTCGAGCGGAAAAAAGAACTCTTGGATCGGCTTGACCACAGTGCGGCCCGCCATGGGAACCCGCCGATAATAGAGGCTATTGAACGCACGCACGACAGGCGAGGAAAGAGCAAATCTGGGGGCATTCATCGGAATGGATTTCGAAGGTTTTGGGGCCGGGACAAGGCCAGCGCCAGTTTCGCCTTCTTCGAGAATGCCGCGTCCAAGATTGTCGCCGCGCGCAGTAGCATCGATCCATCCAACAGAATAGGTTGCCTCAGATGCGTCAAGCTGGCTCAAAAACGCATCCCAACCGGGAATTCTGCGCTCTGTTACCATCATCACATCACCCTTGGCCGCGAGCATCTGGATCTTTGCGGATGCGATAACACCGGTCTGGCCAAGCCCGCCAACAGTCGCGCGGAAAAGCGAATTTCCGGGAGTGATCGCGATTGGTTCGCCGTTTTGAACCAACGTGATCTCGATCACATGCTGTCCAAAGGTGCCTGCGTGATGGTGGTTCTTTCCGTGCACGTCCATCGCGATCGCGCCGCCCACTGTTGCAAAGCCTGTGCCGGGCATGACAGGTGGTAGCCAACCACGGGGTGCGAATATGCGCGCCAATGTGCCAAGTTGCGCGCCCCCCTCGACGTGTAGCACCCCTGATGTCTCATCAAAGCCAATCACCCTGTCCAATCGAGACATATCAACGATCCGTCCGCCATCATTCAAAGCGGCATCGCCGTAGCTGCGGCATTGGCCCATTGCCGGAGCAGCGGGCAGGGTAGTTAAGGCCAGTTGCCGCTCTGGGCGGGCGATCTCACCTGTAGCGCTCAACGCACGCCCCCAACCGGTGTAGGTGTAGGTTTTCCAAAAGTCATTTGATGGCATCGAGAGCCTCTTTCGATTGGCGCTCTGCAAAAGGCGCGACGCATAGCCCAATCCCTATGGCGAACCAAAGAGTTGTGAGCCGAATAATGGCTGTGGCGGGGATGGAAGCTTCGATCGGCACTCCTTCGATCGAAAGAAGTGCCACCATCGCAGCTTCGGCGCCGCCGAGGCCGCCAGGGGCGCCAGTTAGACCACCTGCAAGGGTGGCGAAAAGAAATATCGCAACTGCGCTCCAGAACGGCAAAGCATGCCCCATCCAGACCAAAAGCAAGTGAAAAGCCCAACCCTCGGCGAGCCAGCCCAGAACAGAGAGACTGCCTACCAGCAGGAGCAAGCGGCGGTCAGAAAAGCGTTCCAACGATCGAGCTGCGCTTCTTATGCGAGCCATAAACCGCGGAAAGCACCCTATGGTCCGGTAACTCCATCCAACAAGTGCAGTCAGAAGTGCCGGGCGTGTCGCGACATAGGCGGCACAGATAGCCAAACCCGCAATTGGGAGGCCCAGGGTGAGCCCACCCGCCGACAGCGCCACGGCCAACGCAAGCATCAACCCCATCGCCGCCAAATCTGCGGCCCGATCAACCAACGCAAGAGGGGCAGTTCGCTCAAAGCTCCAGCCGGTTTCACGATTAAGCCAGCGCATGCGGATCAGTTCGCCCACCCGACCGGGTGTCACCGTCATGGCGAACCCGCCAAGGTAGTGTTTCGTGTTTGTGCTTAATCCGGTTTTGAGTCCAAGCTGCCGCGCAAAGAGATGCCACCGCAACGCACGCATCCCATAATTGCCAAGGCTTAGCGCCAGCAAGAATACCAATGCTCCAAGCGAAAGTTTCGAAACCTGTGCAAGCGTTTCTTCCCAGCCTGTCGCGGTTGCCAGACCAATCAACCCCATAAACACAGCACCGAGAAGTGCGATCATCAAAAGATGATCCCATATCCCTTTGCGCTTCGTATTTGCGACGTTCGGCATGTTGGCACTGCTCATTGTCATTCCCAGACCCGCTAGGGGAGAATTGGGGCAAGATTATGGAACTGTTGCCAACTGAGAAACAATTAAGCCAAAAGCCATCTGCCTAAACCTCGGCTTTTTATACGAGGAAAAAGGGCAAGAACGCGCTCTACGGCCAGACGCGAAAAATTGACCATATCGGCGTTGAGTGTCACCGATACGATCTTACCACTTAGACGAGTGTTGCTTGTGTCGCAGCGCGCAGCTCGTCTTCGGTCACACCATCAGCGAGCTCCACAATGCTCAGGCCGCCATCGACAACGTCGAGCACACCAAGGTTGGTGATGATCATGTCAACAACACCAGCTCCGGTTAACGGCAAGGTGCATTCTTTCAGAACTTTACTGTCGCCATGCTTGTTGGTGTGGTCCATCACAACGATCACACGGCCAACCCCAGCCACCAGATCCATCGCGCCGCCCATGCCTTTGACCAGC
>CALKJA010000129.1 GCA_937995865.1 uncultured Paracoccaceae bacterium
AATGTGTCATTTTGACGTTGCGGGTGCGGGGGCAAGACGGATGAAAAGGCCAGCGCGGCCGAAGCCCCGCAAATGGCCACGGCGCCGCCTGACAAGATCCCATAAGCAACGCGTCGCTTGCTTAGAAATGACAATGCAATGCCGATGCTAAGGGTGGCTAAAACCATCCCAAAAATGGCTGTGACGGACACTCCACCAAGTTGCTGAACTTGATCAAAGCTAAGCTGGATGCCGAGTAAGCCGACACCAAGCCGCAACAGCGTTTTCGCAGAAAAGGACAACCCTCTATGGAGGGTTTCCTGCTCTGAAAGAAAGCTAACGGCAAGCCCGATAAGAAGCGCGAACAACATCGTTGGTGCGCCGTAATGTTCCGAAAGAAATGTCGCTGCAGCGGCGATAATCAGGGCAAGTGCCAAGCCCTTCCAGCGGCTTGAAACAAACTGGACGGACTGCTGGAAACGCGTGAGTGTCTGTTCCACTTAAGTGCTCACTTGGTCGGGAAATATTTTGCCAAACGAGCATCGGCTGAGCGGGCGTGGCCTTCCATGCCTTCCACACGGGAAATTTCTGCAGTCGCCTCGGCGACGCTGCGCATTCCTTCAGGCGTGGCGCGTTGCCACGTCACCGTTTTGGTGAATTTGTGAACAGACAAGCCGCCAGTATAGCGCGCGGCACCATTGGTTGGCAGGACGTGGTTTGGTCCGGCCGCCTTGTCTCCGAAGGCGACGGTTGTCTCTTCGCCCAAGAAAAGAGAGCCATACGCCGTAAGATGTTCAAGCCACCAATCCAAATCAGCCGCCTGAACCTGTAAATGCTCCGGCGCATAGCTATCTGAGACGCGCGCCATTTCAGTGCGGTCAGCGCATAAAATGACTTCCGCATAGTCACGCCAAGCAGCTTCAGCGTTGGCACGATTGAGATCGGGTAGGGTCGCGATCAATTCTGGTACTCTGGCAAGCACGGTTTGGGCCAAAGGCTTATGGTCCGTGATTAGCCAAACCGGGGAGTTATATCCATGCTCTGCTTGTCCAACCAGATCGAGCGCCACCAATTCCGGGTCAGCTGATGCATCCGCGATCACAAGGCTATCGGTTGGCCCTGCGAACATATCGATGCCAACTTTGCCAAACAAAAGCCGTTTCGCTTCGGCGACATACTGATTGCCGGGGCCTACAAGAATATCAGCTTTGTGTGTTCCGAACAATCCGTTGGCCATTGCCGCGATCCCCTGCACGCCGCCTAACGTCAAAACATGATCCGCGCCACAAAGCTGCATGGTGTATAAAACCGAAGGTGCAATGCCGTTTGCGTCGCGCGGCGGGGAGACCGCGGAAATATGACTGACCCCGGCCACTTTGGCTGTTGTGATTGTCATGATGGCACTTGCCAAATGGCTGTAACGCCCGCCCGGAACGTAACATCCGGCGGATGAGATCGGGATCAACTTCTGACCCACAGTAAAGCCGGGGTGCAGCTCAATGCTGCAATCCTGACTTGCGGCAAGCTGAGCTTCTGCAAAGCGGCGCACGTTCGCGTGCGCAAACGCAATTTTCTCTTTCAGTTCTTCGGGGACTTGTTGTGCTGCGGCATCCATTGCGCCTTTTGAGACAACAATATCGCCCTCCCACCGATCAAGCTGCGCGGCCAATTGGCGAACCTTCTCTTCACCGCCCCGATCAATGTCGGCGAGGAGTCCGGCAACAAGATCCGTGACTTCCGCACTGTTCTCCTCAGCGGTGTGTGACGCTTTTTTCAGGTAGGTTAGAGCCATCGTCTGAATCCTATTTATGTCTTGAGAATTGGATGCTGTGATCCAGTGGTTTTCGAAAGTTGCAGATCGCGTCGGTGAGAACATCGATGGCGTCAATGATGGGAACGGAGGCCCTCAGTTTCCTTGAGATCAATGAAAATTCGGAACACCCGACAAGAAACGCATCGGCCCCCGCATCTTGAAGCTCTCCGATCGCATTTTGGGTCTGCGCGATGCTGTTTTCGCTTGGGCCCCGTGCCTTGATATCTTGAATCGTAGTAAGCAAGTCTTGGCTGTTCTTGGACGCAAGTGCCTTTAACCCCGAAGCGCCGAGGACGTTGTGAAATAAGCCAACCTTGTCGGTTGCAGGTGACGCAAGAATCCCAATGCCGCCGCCCTTGGGCGCTTGTTTGGCAAGCGCCTCAGCTGTCAGTTGGACCATGTTCAAGAAGGGAATTTCAGTCGCGTTTTCGATGTCATCCGCAAAATGATGCGCGGTGTTACAAGGCATGACCAATGCATCCGCCCCGAATTCTTGAAGGTTGCGCGCCATTCCAGCAAGAAAGGGCCCTGGATTCGGACCTTTCTGATGTATGAGAAAATCGATCCTGCTTGGAACCTGTGGGTTCATATCGATCAAAAGTGGTATGTGATCTTCGTCGCGCTCTGCTGGAACCGCGTCAAGAATGCGTTGCTGCAAAAGGATGGTTGCTGCCGGACCCATACCCCCAAGAATACCGATGCAAGGACGAGTCATTAAACGGTTTCCGCCATGATATCTTGAGCGACGTCGCCGATGATTTTGGCGATTTCTGAACAGTCGCTGATCTCAAACGTCAGCGGGATACGCATATCGAAAAGCGTGGAAAGAATGGCATCCGTCTGAGGCAGCGCTTGGGGCGGTACATGGTGCCAATGCGTATGATTGGAGGTGAAGGCGACAGGGACGGTATCTCCAAACCATTTGAGCCGAACACCTCGCGTGGCTGAACGGGCGACCAAGTTGACGCATTCGGACGCGCTGAATTGGGGGATTTGAAATTGGATCGAACTTCCGACGCGCATAGCCAGATTGGATTGCCTCGGCAGCATGATGCCTGGAACGCTCTCAAGGTGAGCGGCTAGGGCACTACAAAGTTCGTTCCAACGGGCAACTGATAAATCAAGTTCTGCCAATTGGGGCCGCAGAATTGAGGCGCGCAAGACGTCCATGCGAGCCGACATGTTTGCGCACTCGTATTTCGGAGAGTCAAAATGAGTTTCACCGGGGGCCGCGCCATGGTTTGAATAGTGCATATAGGAGCCAGACGTAACAATCGCGCGGGCCATGACATCGGGATCATTTGTCGTGAGAAACCCGCCTTCTCCTGAATTAAGATGCTTGTAGGATTGCGTCGAAAAGCACCCGACGCGGCCGAAGTTCCCGCTCTTCTGTCCATCCCAGGTGGCACCCATCGTGTGCGCGCAATCCTCAATCACAGTCAGATTAAGGTCGTCGGCTAAAGCTATGATGTCGCGCATGTTTGGCAGGTGGCCGCGCATATGAGACAACAGTAGAACATGGGCGCCTGATTGATGGGCCTTTTTGCGCAAGTCAGCGACGTCGATCGCCAGATCGCTGGAAATCTCTACCAATACAGGCTGCGCACCCACAGCGCAGATGGCACCGGGAACTGGGGCCAAAGTGAAGCCGTTTGTTAGAACGGCATCACCAGTGCTGACACCGACAGACCGCAACGCAAGCTGCATCGCTTGCCCGCAAGACGTTACAGCCAAGCAGTATTTTGCGTCTTGCCAGTTTGCGAATTCTTTCTCGAGTGAGGCGACCTCATTTTGAGCAAGGTCGCCTTCTTGGTATCTGTGCAAGCTCGCCGACGACAAAACACGGTGCGCGGCATGGAGCGCCTCGATCGGAAGCCTGTTTTGTTGTGTGAATGATTTCTTGAATATCATTGGATGCCTACGCAGCAGTCGCCCACCGTTCCGAAAAATCGAATGCGAATTGATACCCAAACAAAGCTGCCGATCCGCCCGTGTGCAAGAAAACGATGCGTTCTCTCTTTTTGAAATGACCTTTTCTAATGAGATCGATCAAACCTGCGGCACCTTTTGCGGAATAGACCGGATCAAGCAGGATCGATTCCAGTTCCGCAAACATGCGAATGGCTTCCAAGCCGCTTTGGGTCGGCACGCCATAGCCTTCGCCTACATAGTCTGTGTTGGCCACAACATCGTTGCGGGCCACCACACCGGAACATCCCATCTTATCAGCGGTCGCACAGGCCAAATTATAGACGTTTTCTTCCTGCTTTGGTTTGGGCGCACGAACGCCAATCCCAAGCAGCGGGATTTTTGCATTAGTTGCCTTAAGCCCTGCGATCAGGCCCGCTTGGGTGCCGGCGCTACCTGTAGCGTGCACGATGTGGTCAACGGTCAAGCCACGTTCGTTGAATTGCGACAGCATTTCATAAGCACAGTTCACATAGCCCAAGGCGCCAGTTGGGTTGGAGCCACCGCCGGGGATCGTGTAGACTTTTTTGCCCTTCGCACGCAGCACGTCTGCAGCTTTTTCCATTTCGGCGTTCATGTCCAAACCACCCGCGCGCTTTTCGGTGGTTGCGCCATGCAGATGGTCCAAAAGAACGTTACCGTTGCCATTGTAATTTGGATCAGTGGATCCTGTGCGATCTTCCAAAAGGATATGGCAACCCATGCCCATCTTGGCCGCGAAAGCTGCTGTTTGACGAGCATGGTTTGACTGTGTCGCCCCTTGTGTCATGACGATATCAGCACCTTGCAACTCAGCTTCCGCCATCAAAAACTCAAGCTTACGGGTTTTGTTGCCGCCGGTTGACAATCCCGTGCAGTCATCGCGCTTGATCCAAATTTCGGGCCCACCCAACTCTGCCGAAAGACGGTCCAGTTTTTCAAGTGGCGTTGGAAGATGCGCAAGAAAGCGGCGTGGAAAGTGTGCGAGGTACATGATCGTCTCCAAATTACTCAAAAAGCAATTAACATCGAGCTTTACCCCTTTCTAGTTCGTAAATCTCTATGTAAGTTGTTGATGTGGAAACTTAGGGGGCTCGCATGAGGTTGGAATGGATAGAAGATCTTTTGGCCGTCCACGACACGGGGTCTTTGCGTGCGGCGGCTGATATCAGGTTTCTAACAGCGTCGGCATTTACCCGGCGCATCAAGGCTGTTGAGGACTCTCTTGGCGGTGAGCTTTTTGATCGAAGCAACAAGCCACTTACCTTGCGCCCCCATGTGTTAGAGGCGATCCCGGACTTGCGGGATGCAGCGGCAAGCCTGCGAAACCTTCAGAACCAGCTTGGTGGCGCAAAAGATCCGCAAAAACGCACGCGTTTGATTTGCCAGCACACGCTGACGGTGTCTTGGGCCCCTAAAGTCGCGCGGGTGTTGTCAGAAAAAGGCAGGAGTATGCGGATCAGATCAGGGAGCCGAGACGAGTGTCTTCTTGGTGTCCTGAAGTCGGATTCAGACGTGGCGCTGGTCTATGAAGAACCGGGGGCTGATATCTCTGAAACAGAGGATCTGTTCGATCGTATTTTGTTTGGTAATGAAGAGTTCATTCCTGTCGCGGCCACCGATGGCACCGATAATCTGGCCGCGATGATTGAGGCCCGAAAGATCCCTCTCGTGACCTATCCACGCAGTCTTTTTTTAGGCGAAGTTCTTGAACGGGTTTTGACGAAAAAACCTTTAAAGGACCTTACGATTTCGACAGTCGCGGAAGCAGGTCTGGGACCGGCGGTTCTGGAGTTTGTGCGGGAAGGGATCGGTGTTGGGTGGCTGCCCATTTCAATGATTTCGGATGAACTGGAAAGCGGTAAATTTAGGTCACTTTCGCGCATCTTGCCCGCGTTTCAGCTAGACATCGTCGCTTTGAAATCCATCCGCGACAACACCAAATCTAATGCGATGATTTGGGATGAAATTGGTGCGCGTTTCGGATCTTAGGTGAGATGCGGCCTTTCGCGTTTGATCGGGCAACCTAGCGCGCCTTTCACCATCGTTGATGGTAAACGTCACCCATACGGATTTTGGCGCATTCTTTTGATCTGCTTGGTGTCAGGTGAACTTTCGAAACAGTTTTGTTTGATCGAACATTTCTTCGAGTGCCTGCATCCGATCTCTGGTTGTCTCCCACGTTAAGTCCTGCACGGTTGAGATCATCGTCTCCAACAAGAGCAGGGGCATTACTGCTGAATCCCACGCAGAGGGCACAACAATCCGGCTGCTAAAGCTGATCGTCGCCAAGCGATGAACGGGTGAACGCCATTGATCGGTCAGTACAATCACGCGCGCGCCCTTGGCATGGGCCATTTCCGCCAGTTTGAGCGTGTTGTTTTCATAGCGCCGCATGTCGAGGATCACAAAAACATCGCCTTCCTTCACGTCCAAAAGATAGTGTGGCCATGTGTTGGAAGTGGATTGAATATGCGTGATCTTCGGCCGAACCACTTGCAGGTGCATGAACAGATACTCGGCCAATGTATGGGTAACGCGCCCGCCGACGATATATAGATGATGGGTCTGATCTGCGATCATCGCGCAAGCTTGGTCAAAATCGTCGGGGTCAATCTGACCCAAAGTGTGACGGATATTGTCGATGACGGCATCGGTGAAGCGGTTCAACACATGCTCGGATGGTGCGCCTTCTGCCCATGTATCGTGCTTGGCGATCGGGTCTTTGGCTTTTGCTTTCAATTCTTCACGCAACTCGGCCTGAAAATCGGGGTAGCCGCCAAACCCCAGCTTTTGCACCATACGCGCAACTGTTGGTACTGAGACCCCTGCATCTTTGGCCAACGCGCTTAGCGGTCCGAGCCCGGAGGCGGGGTAGTTTTCGAGAATCGAATCCGCCAACTGCCGCTCTGCACGCGTGAGATCATCCAGCTTTTCCTGGATGCGGTCGGCGATGGTTAGCGTTGCTTCGGTCATTCTTGAAACCCTTTCACACGAGATCGGCCTGAAATTTGATCGAAAAATTCACAGAGTTTGGGGCTCTGTGATATTTCTTTCACAATTTTGTTGACAGGACAGGCTGCTGGCAAGACGTTTATCGCACAAGGAGTGAAAATGGCAGAGTGTGGCATCCGTGAAAAAGACCATGTGATAGTGTCGCATACTGGCGGCACATCCCCGGTACTTTTGATATGCGAGCACGCCTCATCCTTGATCCCGCCGGAATACAAAGACCTTGGTCTTTCGACCGACGCGTTGGAAAGCCATGCAGCTTGGGACCCCGGTGCATATGCGGTTTCTCAACATTTGTCTGCCAATCTTGACGCGCCCTTGATCGCCAGTGGCGTGTCACGGCTTGTCTATGATTGTAACCGCCCACCTTCGGCGCCTGACGCGATGCCAGCGCGAAGTGAAATGATTGACGTTCCCGGCAATGCCACCCTGACAGGCGTAGACCGTGCTGCTCGGGCAGCCGCGATATATGAGCCCTTTCAAACGGCATTGCGCGAACGATTGGAACAGATGCCGCATCCAATCGTTGTTACGATTCACAGCTTCACGCCAATCTATTATGGCGCAAAGCGGCAGGTGGAAATTGGCATCCTGCATGACAGCGATGCCGTTCTTGCTGATGCGATGCTACTTAGAGCCGGGCACCACATCAGCGCGGATGTGCAGCGCAATCAGCCTTACGGGCCAGAGCACGGTGTCACGCACACCTTGCAAGAGCATGCTATCGCGCATGGGCACCCAAATGTGATGATCGAAATCCGCAGCGATCTGATCGAGACCGCTGAACAGCAGGCAGACATAGGCAAACGGCTTGCCCGTTGGATCGCTGATGCCGCCCAAACCCTGAAGCTGCCAAAGGCCGTGACATGCAAAGTGTGATGCGCGGCTATATACAAGCAGTTGATGCCGTAAATTACCGGCTGGGCCGGGTCATGATGTATGGGATCTTCGTGTTGATGGGCGTTTTGCTCTGGTCCTCGATCAGCAAGACTTTCTTTCTGCCGTCGCTTTGGACGCTGGAAATGGCGCAGTTTATTATGGTCGCCTACTATATCCTTGGCGGTCCGTATTCCATCCAACTTGGAGCGAACGTTCGGATGGATCTTCTTTATGGGGAATGGTCTGCGCGCAAGAAAGCGTGGTTTGATCTGGTCACGGTTTTGTTCTTGATTTTCTACCTTGGGGTGCTGTTCTACGGCGCGGTTGCGTCCACGGCCTATTCACTTGGGTATTGGGGTAGCGCGCCATTCTCGTTTTTTGGGGGGCTCATCACCGGTGCCGAGGAAGTCGGTCGGATGGAGCGTTCCAGCACCGCGTGGCGGCCCTATATGTGGCCGATCAAGCTGCTGATGGTCATCGGTATGTTCTTGATGCTGCTGCAATGCATATCGGAACTCTTCAAAGACGTCCTGCGCGTTAAAGGGGAGGCGATCTGATGCCCTATGAACTGATCGCCACGCTGATGTTCGCAACCATGATGCTGATGCTTTTGACCGGGCAGCGGGTGTTTGGCGCGATAGGATTTGTTGCAGTGATCGCCGCCCTTTTGCTTTGGGGGGATCGTGGCGGGTTCGACATCGGATTTGCCGCCGCCATGAAGCTGATGAAATGGTATCCGCTGCTTACACTGCCAATGTTCATTTTCATGGGCTATGTGCTGTCGGAATCCAAGATCGCGGATGATCTTTATAAGATGTTCCACGTCTGGATGGGTGGCCTGCGCGGCGGTTTGGCTGTGGGCACGATTGGCTTGATGGTCCTGATCTCTGCGATGAACGGGCTAAGCGTGGCGGGCATGGCGATCGGTGCCACAATCGCTTTGCCGGAATTGCTGAAACGTGGATACGACAAACGCATGGTGACGGGGGTAATCCAAGCGGGGTCAAGTTTGGGGATCCTTGTGCCGCCCTCAGTTGTGCTGGTGCTTTACGCAATGATCGCACGGCAACCTGTCGGGCAGCTCTGGCTTGCCGGCGTTGTGCCCGGCTTGATGATGGCAGCAATGTTTGTGGCCTATATTGCAATCCGCTGCCAAATGAATCCCGTTCTTGGCCCGGCGCTTCCAGCTGAAGAACGCGAAATTCCTCGGGCCGAGAAGCTGCGCTTACTGCGCGCTGGGCTGCTTCCGTTGGTCATCTTTGCCGTCATGATGGTGCCTTTTGTCAAAGGCTGGACGTCGCTGGTGGAAAGCTCCGCCATTGGTGCAATCGCAGCGTTCGTTGCCGCAGTCCTAAAAGGCCGCATGACGCGCGAAGTCTTTGAGAATTCCGTCCGTAATACGCTTGGCATCACCTGTATGTTCATGTGGATCATTCTTGCTGCCCTTGCGTTTGGTGCGGTTTTTGATGGGCTTGGTGCTGTCAAAGCGATTGAGGCGGTGTTCACAGAAAGGCTTAATCTGAGCCCATGGATGATCCTCATCCTTATGCAGCTGTCGTTCATCCTGATGGGGACATTTCTGGATGACACGGCGATGTTGGTTATCGTCGCGCCGCTATATGTGCCGCTGGTGGGGGCGCTTGGCTTTGATCTGATCTGGTACGGAATTCTCTACACGATCACGACCCAGATCGCCTATATGACGCCGCCCTTCGGCTATAACCTGTTTTTGATGCGCGCGATGGCCCCACCAGAGATCAGCCTGCGCGACATCTACGCCTCTATCACACCCTTCGTTCTCATCATGGTGCTGGCGCTCAGCCTTGTGATGATCTTCCCAGGCATCGCCACTTGGCTCCCAGATTACATCTACAACAAACCCTAAAGAACCGCTCAAGCGGTCACCATTTTGACAAGGAGAAAGACATGACGACACGTCGTAAGTTTATCCAAGGGGCCGCCATTGCCGCCCCCGCAGCCCTCGCCACTCCGGCGCTGGCCCAAAATACCATTCGCTGGCGGATGCAAACCTATGCGGGTGCGTCGCTCGCGGCTGAGGTCATCGTGCCCGCCATCGAAATGTTCAATAAAATTGCGGGCGACCGCATGCAGATTGAACTGTTCTTTGCAGATCAACTTGTCCCAACGGGTGAACTGTTCCAGGCGATGCAACGCGGCACGATTGACGCCGTGCAATCTGACGACGATTCCATGGCCTCCCCAACCGAGGTCACTGTGTTCGGGGGCTACTTCCCATTCGGTTCGCGTTACTCGCTCGACGTGCCAGTGCTCTTCAACCAATACGGCTTGAATGAAATCTGGGATGAAGAGTACTCGGCTGTAGGTGTCAAACACATCTCGGCCGGTGCATGGGATCCGTGCCACTTTGCAACCAAAGACCCGATCCGCAGTCTTGCGGATTTGCAAGGCAAGCGCATCTTCACCTTCCCAACCGCGGGCCGCTTCATGAGCCAATTTGGTGTCGTGCCAGTGAACTTGCCATGGGAGGATATCGAAGTGGCCGTGCAAACCGGCGAGCTTGACGGCATCGCATGGTCCGGCATCACCGAAGATTACACCGTTGGCTGGGCCGATGTGACCAACTACTTCCTGACCAACAACATCTCCGGTGCATGGGCGGGATCGTTCTTTGCTAACATGGATCGCTGGAATGAGCTGCCCGAGGACCTGCAAACGCTGTTCCGCGTCTGCTGTGATCAATCACATTACTACCGTCAGTGGTGGTATTGGGGCGGTGAAGCCAATCTGCGCGTCAACGGTACGAAGATGGAGCTGACCTCAATTCCCGACGACGAATGGGCAACCGTCGAAAGCGCCGCTTTGGAATTCTGGGAAGAGATCGCCGCAGAAAGCGATGTCAAACGCCGCGTGGTTGATATTTTCAAGAAATACAACGCTGATATGGTCAAAGCTGGTCGTCCCTACCGCTACGGCTGATATCGCATTGGGGGCGGCACCAGCCGCCCCCGAACCCTAAGAACTGGAGACACCATGCCCGGCACATTGTCCTTCGACGACCTAAAAACACAGGTCACCAGCGGCGTCATCGACACCGTGCTTGTTTGTTTTGTTGATATGCAAGGCCGCTTGATGGGTAAACGGTTCCACGCAGTGAATTTCGTTGAAACGTCCTATAAAGAAACACATTGCTGCAATTACCTGCTGGCGACAGATCTGGAGATGGCAACGCCTGATGGCTACGCTTCCACGAGTTGGGAAAAGGGTTATGGCGATTACGTCATGAAGCCTGATCTTGGCACGATCCGCCCGGTGCCATGGCTCGAAGGCACCGCAATGGTGCTATGTGATATCCTTGATCATCACACCCATGAAGAAGTCCCGCACGCTCCTCGCACGATCCTGAAGACCCAAGTCGCGCGGCTCAAGGAGCTTGGTTTTGATGCCATGATGGCAACCGAGCTGGAATTCTTCTTGTTTGAGAAATCCTTTGAAGAGATCCGCAAATCCGGTTTCCGCGATATGGCCCCGATCAGCGGCTATAACGAGGATTACCACATCTTCCAGACCACCAAAGAAGAGGGCGTGATGCGTCCGATCCGCAACCATCTGTTCGCTGCGGGCTTGCCGATTGAGAACTCCAAGGGCGAAGCTGAAACCGGCCAAGAAGAATTGAACATCCGCTACGCTGACGCGCTCGACTGCGCAGATCATCACACGATCGCCAAACACGCAATTAAGGAAATCGCTTGGCAGAACGGCCATGCCGCAACCTTCTTGCCCAAATGGCATCACGATAGGGTGGGCTCTTCCTCCCACGTCCACCAATCGCTCTGGGTTGATGGTCAGCCCGCGTTCTATGACAAAGATGCCGATCTGGGTATGTCCGACCTGATGAAGAACTACATGGCAGGTGTGATCGCCTATGCGCCTGATTACACATTCTTTTTGGCGCCTTATGTAAATAGCTACAAACGGTTCGCCAAAGGCACATTTGCGCCCACCAAAACAGTCTGGTCCATCGACAACCGCACCGCAGGCTTTCGCCTGTGCGGAGATGGAACCAAAGGGATACGGGTCGAATGCCGCATCGGTGGATCAGATCTGAACCCTTATCTGGCCCAAGCCGCGATGCTGGCTGCTGGGATTAAAGGCATTGAGGACAAGATGGAATTGGCCCCGCCAACAACCGGCGACGTTTACGAGGACGCCAAGGCCGCTGACATCCCGCAAACCCTGCGCAGCGCCACCGAAAAGCTACGCTACTCTGCATTCTTGCGCGCGGCGATGGGTGATGTTGTCGTGGATCACTACACTCGTTGCGCCGAATGGGAGCAGGAGGAATTTGACCGCGTTGTGACCGATTGGGAAATCGCGCGCGGTTTTGAACGGGCATGACGTTCCAGAATTGCACCCCGATGCCCGCCGTGGCGGATATCGATGACGCGGTGAAGTGGTTTACGGGTACTTTGGGGTTTCAGGTCGGCTCAAAAATCCCTGAGGTCTATGCATTCTTGCATCGCGATACTGCCGCGTTGCGCCTTTTGAAAGCGGGTGATGACGTTGACCTTTGCCACCCGTCAGCCCAGCAAGTCATTTACATAGATGTCGCAGATGTAGATGCGGTCTATGCCGCTCACCGAGCTCAAATTGAGGCCTTGCCCGCACGCGATTGGCGCGCTCCATTTGACCGGTATTACAACCAGCGCGAATTCCACCTTATCTATAAAAATCTGCTGATTATGGTGGGCACGGCGATCAAGGAAAGCACAACATGATCACTTGTATTTCACCCATTGATGGGACCGTATTTGCTGAACGCCCAGTGTTACCGGCGAATGAGGCAAAGGCCGCTGTTAAGCGCGCCCAATCGGCACAAGCCGCATGGGCCGCGCGCCCCTTGGAAGACCGTATTGCTCTTGTCATGAAGGGCGTCGCCAAGGTTGGTGCAATGAATGATGAGATCGTTCCAGAGTTGGCGCATCAAATGGGCCGCCCTATCCGGTACGGTGGTGAATTTGGCGGCTTTAACGAACGCGCCAGCCACATGGCGGACATCGCGGCAGAGGCGCTTGCGCCTATCGAAGTCGAAGACAGCGCCAATTTCCGACGTGTGATCAAACGGGTTCCGCATGGCGTTGTGTTGGTCGTTGCCCCTTGGAATTACCCCTATATGACTGCGATCAATACCGTCGCTCCGGCGCTGATTGCGGGGAACGCGGTGCTTCTGAAGCATGCCTCGCAAACCGTGTTGGTTGGAGAGCGTCTTGCTGACGCTTTTCACGCTGCGGGTATTCCTGAGGACGTGTTTCAGAACGTCTTTCTTGATCATCAAACGACCTCTGATTTGATCGCGGCAAAGTCTTTTGGCTTTGTGAACTTCACGGGCTCTGTCGGGGGCGGCAAGGCGATGGAACAGGCAGCCGCAGGTACATTCACCGGTGTGGGGCTAGAGCTAGGCGGCAAAGACCCTGGCTATGTCCGCGAAGACGCGGATCTCAATGCCGCCGTTGAGACGCTGATCGATGGTGCGATGTTCAATTCGGGGCAATGCTGCTGCGGGATCGAACGGATTTACGTCCATGAGAGCCTGTTTGACGCCTTCGTTGCCAAAGCGGTGGGCATCGTAAATGGTTACAAGCTGGGCAATCCGCTGGACCCTGAAACAACGCTGGGCCCTATGGCACACGTCCGTTTTGCTGATGAAGTTCGCACCCAAACGGCCGAAGCCATCGCCGATGGCGCCACAGCCCATATAGAGACATTCCCTGACGATGACGGCGGCGCTTATTTGACGCCGCAGATCCTGACCAATGTGACGCATGAGATGCGAGTGATGCGCGACGAAAGCTTTGGCCCGGTCGTTGGGATTATGCCCGTAAAGGACGACGTTGAGGCCATAGCCCTTATGAACGATAGCGACTTTGGACTTACCGCCTCTGTTTGGACCCAAGACGTTGAAGTGGCAGAAACTATTGCGGATCAAATTGAAACCGGCACCGTTTTCATGAACCGCGCAGATTACCTTGATCCGGGCCTGTGCTGGACCGGATGCAAAGACACAGGGCGCGGCGGTGGTTTGTCGATTATTGGCTACCACAACCTGACACGGCCCAAATCATATCACCTAAAGAAAGCCTGAATCTGATGACCCTTACCGCCAATTGGTCCTACCCAACCGCCATCCGTTTTGGTGCTGGTCGCATTGCCGAGATCGCGGACGCCTGTGCCGCCGCGGGGATCACCAAGCCCTTGCTAGTCACGGACCGTGGATTGGCAAAAATGGAGATCACCCAAAAGACATTGGATCTGTTGGATGCCGCAGGTCTTGGCCGTGCCATGTTCGCGGATGTTGACCCGAACCCGAATGAAAAGAACGCCGCCGCGGGCGTCGCGGCGTTCCAAGATGGCGGGCATGACGGGGTTGTGGCCTTTGGGGGCGGCTCTGGTTTGGACCTTGGGAAACTGGTGGCGTTTTTAGCCGGTCAGACCCGACCACTTTGGGATTTTGAAGATATCGGTGATTGGTGGACCCGCGCCGATGCGGATGCAATTGCGCCAATCGTTGCGGTGCCAACAACAGCAGGAACGGGATCCGAAGTTGGGCGTGCGTCCGTCATCACCAATTCTGAGACGGCGGAAAAGAAGATCATATTCCACCCTAAATTCCTGCCCTCTGAGGTGATCTGCGATCCCGAGCTGACAGTGGGAATGCCAAATTTCATCACAGCGGGCACTGGGCTTGATGCCTTTGCGCATTGTGTAGAAGCGTTTTGTTCCCCGCATTACCATCCCATGTCACAGGGCATGGCGCTTGAAGGGATGCGGTTGGTCAAAGAGTATCTGCCAAGAGCCTATGCCGACGGCACCGATATCGAAGCACGCGCACAAATGATGTCGGCGGCAGCAATGGGGGCGACAGCCTTCCAAAAGGGGTTGGGTGCGATCCATGCGCTGTCGCACCCCATCGGCGCGATGTACCACACGCACCACGGCACCACGAACGCGGTCTGCATGCCTGCTGTGCTGCGGTTCAACAAATCCCGGATCAAGTCTCGGTTTTCCCAAGCAGCGAATTACCTCAGCATTCAACGCGGCTAT
>CALKJA010000130.1 GCA_937995865.1 uncultured Paracoccaceae bacterium
TATCGATCGTTTCGATCAAGCGTTCGCAGCCGCTTTCAAAGGGCTAGACCAGATCAGTTTTGACGATGTCGTCAATGCAGTGGATATCCCCAAGGACTGGCTGCGCAAAATGGCTGAAAAGCATCTAAGCGCGGAAGAGAAAGCAGAAATCGAGGGACTGGGCGGCTTTGACAAGCTGATGGAAACCCTCAAACAGAGGCTCGAAGAGCAGAAGAAACGCCATCAAGGCGGTTCCAAATGGGTTGGCACAGCTGGTACATCGCCTTTTGGGGCGCATGGCTACAACCCAGAAGGTGTTCGTATCGGGCAAGATAAAAGCCGGCATCAACGCGCGGTAAAGGTTTGGGACAAACGCGAGTTTCGCAACCTTGATGATGGCGTCGAGCTTGGAACGCGCAACATCAAAGTCGCCCTAAAGCGCCTTAGACGTTGGGCGCGGGATGGCGCAACTGACGAGTTGGATTTGGATGGCACCATCCGAAAAACGGCCGAAAACGGTTACCTTGACGTACAAACCCGTCCCGAACGCCGCAACGCAATCAAGGTGCTCTTATTTCTGGATGTTGGCGGCTCTATGGATCCGCATATCAAAGTCGTTGAAGAGTTGTTCTCGGCAGCGCGAGCTGAATTCAAACATCTTGAATACTACTATTTTCACAACTGCCTGTATGAAGGTGTTTGGCGCGACAATGCGCGTCGTTGGAATGCACAGACCCCAACTTGGGAGGTGCTGCGCACATATAGCTCGGATTACCGCTGCATCTTTGTCGGCGATGCCTCGATGAGCCCTTACGAGGTTGCGATGGCAGGTGGCGCCAATGAGCACTGGAATGAAGAGGCCGGTCAAGTTTGGTTGAGCCGGGCCCGCGATCAATGGCCCGCCCATTTGTGGATCAATCCCGTTCCTGAACGATACTGGCAATACACGCAAAGCACTCAGATGATCCGGCAGATTTTTGAGGACCGCATGGTGCCCATGACGCTGGATGGCATTGATGCAGGGATGCGCATGCTGACGCGCGGATGATCCAAGACGCACTGCGCTGCAGCTGGCTTTCAGTGATCTAGCCAAACCAAAATCAGCAAACTCGCAAGGTTCGCTTATCGGACTTGCCGTTTTGCGCCCACTACCCCATCTATCAGGCATGGCACTGCTCACCCCCATCATTCTTGCATTGATCTATGGCTTGATCATGGTTCAGTTCTCAGCGTGGTCGACCAAGCGGCACCTAAATGAAAAATCGCGCCCTTTAAGAGACACCCGTCTTGATCCTTTGGTAAATGAGATGGCACGCGCACTCGATGTGCCGCGCATCAAGGTGAACCTTTATGAGGTTGACCAGATCAATGGGTTGGCGGCACCCGATGGTCGGATTTTTATCACGCGCGGCTTTTATGAGCAATTCCGGCAAGGCAAGGTCAGCGGTCCTGAGCTTGCCAGCGTCGTGGCCCACGAATTGGGACATGTTGCGTTGGGCCATACGCGGCGACGCATGATCAGCTTTGGGACCCAAAACGCGGCGCGCACGGCACTTGCGATGGTTTTGGGGCGTGTGATCCCGTTTATCGGGCCCATGATCGCTAATGCCGTAATGTCGCTTTTTGCAGCACGAATGAGCCGTGATGATGAATTTGAAGCAGATGCTTATGCGTCAGCTTTGCTGGTTAAGTCGGGTATTGGGCTTGATGGACAAAAGAGCCTTTTTGGCAAGCTTGATGGTCTCACCAATTCCCGCGCGGGTTCTGCGCCTGCATGGCTGTTGAGCCATCCAAAAACTGACGACCGTATACGCGCAATCGAAGCCAACGAGGCGCGCTGGGCGGCGATTTGATCTTCAACCAAAACAAGCACTGCGCGCAGTGCTACAAGCGGTCAGACCGCAGAGTTTTCAATCGCTTTGGCTAGTTTCGGCAACCGAGTTTTCTTGAGCATTGCGCGCTGTGTGGACGGGCAGCCATCCATCCGCTGCGCCTCTTCCCACACCTCATCACACGCGGCGCGGATTTCTCGTGGGAATTGCACAAACAAAGAGGTCAGGAAGTGATCGGGAGTGTCGCGCCGGATCCCTTCTTCGTGAAGCGTTCCGCGAGGGAAATCCTTGGCATTCTCCGTTATCAGAACCGATGCCGATCCCGCGATAGCAGCCGCCAGAACGTGGACATCATTGGGGTCTGGCAGGTAAAGCCGCGCTTCATCCCCTTTACGCGGCTCGACACTTGCATCTGGCCAAAAGCCACGGATAAGCGCGATCTCACCTTCGGCTTGCGCCATGGCCAACGGCCCTAGCCGCGCGGTGGCTCTGCGCCATTCCTCAAGAATACGATTGGACCAAAGAGGCGTGAAACACCCTTTGGCCGCAGTCTTGAGCAAGACTTCGCGTTGCACTGTTGGGTAAAGCACACAGGCATCCAAAAGCGCCTTCATGGCTACATAACCCTCAGGAAAAGCGCCTTAAGGTAACTGGATTCCGCCAGCGCTGGATGGGTCGGATGATCGGGCCCGGCGAACCCTGTTTGCAGGATTTGAGCTTCGCGCCCGGCACGCCCTATGCCCCGGAGGCATGACGCGCGAAATTTCGTAAGATCGGCTGCATGTGAGCAAGAACACAAAACCAGATACCCACCTGGCTTTACAAGTGGCGCCGCAAGCCGCGCTACGCGCTCATATGCGCGCAAACCCGCTTCCATCGCTGGTTTTGCGGGCGCAAAAGCGGGCGGATCGCAAATCACTGTGTCAAAAGCGGCACCCTCTTCTCCAAGCGCTGTCATTGCGTCAAACGCATCGCCCTGCCGCACGGTCAAAGCATCCGCACGGCCCATTGCCGAAGCCCCGTCTTGGGCCAACTGCAGCGCCGGCGCAGAGCCATCCACACATGTAAGAGACCGCGCACCCGCAGCCAAAGCCGCCAAGCCAAAGCCGCCAACATGGGAAAAAACGTCAAGCACAGTGCCATCTGAAATCAGCCGCTGCGTGAATGCATGGTTGGGCCGTTGATCATAGAACAGACCCGTTTTTTGCCCGCCCATCAAATCTGCTTTGTAGATTGCGCCATTCATAGGCACGTCCAACGGAGCATCAGGGGCAATGCCACTTAGGACAGCGCGTGTATCTTCCAACCCTTCAAGCGACCGCGCTCTTCCGGAACCGTTGAGGATAACGTTTGGTATCCCCAGCGCATTGAGCGAGGATGCGAAGGCCCCCGCGCGGGCATCTGCCCAGGCCGCATTAGGTTGCAAAACCGCCGTATCGCCAAACCGATCAATGATCACACCGGGCAAACCATCTGCTTCTGCGTGCGCCAAGCGATAATATGGTGCATCGAACAGCTGCATCCGCAAACCCAACGCCGCCTTGAGGCGGGCTGCGATCCATGTGTCGTCAATCACAGTTTCGATATTCCGCGAAAGCACCCGTCCGGCGATTTTTGAGGCTCCGTTAAAGGCGATCAAACCCATCGGACCATATTCGGGGCTTTCAAGCACCGCGATCGTCCCCGGCGCAAGCGCCTTGGTGCGGCGATCAAGGACAAGCTCATTTGCAAACACCCAAGGGTGACCAAACCGGATCCGGCGGGCATCAATTTTGGGCTTTAGTTTTACAATCGAAAAAGGGGGTAGCGTCATGCCACCCCCTTTAGGGATTGTTTCTCTGATTGTGTAGCGGCTTTTCAACCGTGCCTTGAAATCTAGCGGTAGGCGCCGCTGACACGTACTTCTTGCATCGGGTTGTAGACAAGCGGCATCAGCGGACGTGTAAGTTCTTGCTCAATCAAAGTTGCAAGGTGATCGTGGATCCGAACCTTCTGTGTTTGACCCTGGCGTTCGGCTTCCATCGCGGCACGCCCACCAAGGCCCGCAAGATCTGCGTTTACAAGGCGTTCGGGAATAATGATTGCGCCGGTCGATGCGTCCCGCACTGTCATGTTAAAGCGGATAGAATGGACACCGCCGACAGTCACACGGGCTTTCTCTGTCATCGAATGGAACCGAAGAACCTCAATGTCCAGCGCCACAGGCTGCAGACCTTCGAGCCGCTCTGAGCCTTCGTGAATTGCATGACCAACGATCTGTGTCACTTGTTGGTGCCGATCGCCGATCGCGTCACCGCGCCAAACGATATCTGCAACAGGATAATAGACGTTCGCCTCAGATACGCGCAGTGATCTTGGCACCGAAACTCGCAACTCCGTCACATCGAAAGACGGCTCAACAGTTTGCAGACCAGGTACTTCAAGTGGCGCACTTCGTGTCGCAAAATCAAAGGTTCCGCAGGCGCTTAGTGAAAGCGCGATTGAAGCGAAGGAAATTAAGCGCAAAGACAGGTTCATATCAGGCTCCTCAACAGGAAATGGCGGGTCTTTAGGCGCCTCTATTCAGATCGCACCTTCTCCGGACTTGTTTCCGTATTGCGGACAATCCGGGCTGAATTGGGGCAAATTTGCGGAAATTGCCGATTAGTCGCCCTTTTTCCGAAATCAGCCAAGCAATTGCCGTCGAATTTTTTGCTTTTCTGGATCCCCAGGTCTCAAACCAACATAAGTATGTTAGCGCTACCAATCAGTTTCGCCTTATGGTACGTGCCGCCCAACCCGTCGCCGATTGAGCCGTGCCGACGTGAAAGGAGATCGCAAATGCCCTTGAATGACACAGTAGCCAAAGTCACCGACCGCATCATCGCGCGCAGCGCAGACACGAGACGAACCTATCTTGACCGGATGGCAAAAGCCGCGGCCGAAGGTCCTCGCCGGGCGCATCTGACCTGTGGAAATCAGGCCCACGCCTATGCTGCGATGGGTGATGCCCAAGCCGATCTTGCTGCGGCTCGTGCCCCAAACCTTGGCATCGTTACGGCCTATAATGACATGCTTAGTGCGCACCAGCCGTTTGAGGAATTCCCAGAGTTGATCCGTCAGGCGGCCCGCGCGGCCGGTGCGACAGCGCAAGTCGCGGGCGGTGTACCTGCGATGTGTGATGGTGTCACCCAAGGCCAAGTCGGGATGGAACTATCGCTGTTCTCACGAGATGTCATCGCGCTCGCGACTGGTATTTCGCTTTCCCATAACTGCTATGATGCTGCTGTTTATCTTGGTGTCTGCGATAAAATTGTCCCCGGCCTTATCATCGGCGCAGCCACGTTTGGCTATATCCCTGCAGTGTTCCTGCCTGCCGGGCCAATGGTTTCAGGACTGCCAAATGATGAAAAAGCGAAAGTCCGTAAGCAATTTGCAGCAGGCGAAATCGGCCGCGAAGAGCTTATGGCCTCGGAGATGGCCTCTTATCATGGCCCAGGGACCTGCACGTTTTACGGAACGGCCAATTCCAACCAAATGTTGATGGAGTTTATGGGCCTGCATTTGCCCGGCTCGTCCTTTGTGAACCCAAACACCCCATTGCGTGAGGCCCTGACCAAAGCAGGTGTCGAAACCGCGCTTTCGATGACGGCGCTGGGCAACAATTACCGTCCCGTTAGCCAGATCCTTGATGAAAAGGCGTTTGTGAATGGGATGGTTGGTTTGATGGCAACCGGCGGATCCACCAACCTGATCCTGCACCTGCCTGCAATGGCACGCGCGGCGGGTGTTATTCTTGAGCTTGAGGATTTCGCAGATCTTTCCCCAGCAGTCCCATTGCTGGCAAAAGTATATCCCAACGGGCTGGCGGATGTGAACCATTTCCATGCGGCTGGTGGGCTTGGGTATTTGATCGGAGAACTTGTGGGTGATGGCCTATTGCATGGCGATACGATGACGGTTCAGGGCAACGGCCTTAAGGATTACGCTCAAGAACCTAAGCTACAAGGCGGGCGGGCCGTTTGGGTTGATGGTCCGCGTGAAAGCCTGAATGAGAAAATCGTGCGACCCGTGTCTAACCCATTTCAGGAAACCGGCGGACTCAAACGCCTGCGAGGATCGCTTGGCACCGGCGTGATGAAAGTATCGGCCGTCAAAGAAGACTTGCATGAGATCGTGGCACCCGCCCGCGTGTTTGAAGACCAAGATGCTGTGAAACAAGCCTTCCAAAAGGGAGAGTTCGTTAGCGATACGGTTGTTATCGTCCGCTTTCAGGGGCCCAAGTCCAACGGCATGCCAGAGTTGCACAACTTAACGCCATGCTTGTCGGTCTGTCTTGATCGTGGGATTAAAGTGGCGCTTGTAACTGACGGAAGAATGTCAGGTGCCTCGGGAAAAGTGCCCGCTGCAATCCATGTGAGCCCAGAGGCAATAGATGGCGGACCCCTTGCATATGTGCAAGACGGAGACATGATCCGCGTGGATGCACGCGAAGGATTGTTGGAAAACCTCAATGAGGAATGGCGTGCCCGCAGCCCAGCCCAACCGGATCTGAGCGATAATGGTCACGGCGTTGGCCGCGAGCTATTCGAGATCTTCCGACAAAACGCAGGCCCCGCCGTCTCGGGTGCGGGCGTGGTTGTCTAACGCCGCCTCTCACTTTATGAGCCACTGAAACGCGTTGAGCATTTTCGCACCGCCAAAGGATATCCCATGACCCCAGAACAGCAATCAGCCGCAGCAGCTACCATTTGCGAAGCCGCTCCTATCGTTCCCGTGCTCGTTGTTAAGGACGCGGCCAAAGCTGAAGGCCTTGCCAAGGCGCTTGTCAAAGGTGGTTTGCCTGCGCTTGAAGTGACGCTTCGGACGGATGCGGCCCTTGATGTCATCCGCGAAATGGCTGCAGTCCCCGGCGGCATGGTCGGAGCCGGCACACTTTTGAATGCGGGTGATGTGGAGCGGGCCAAGGCCGCAGGTGCTACCTTTGGGGTTTCCCCAGGATCAACGGCAGACGTCATTGACGCCTGCATCGCAAATGAGCTTCCACTGCTCCCCGGCGCGGTAACCGCAACCGAGGTCATGGCGCTCCTTGACCGTGGCTACACAATCCAAAAGTTCTTTCCAGCCGAAGCTGCTGGGGGCGCGCCTGTTCTCAAAGGTTTCTCATCGCCCTTGCCGCAAGTGCGCTTTTGCCCAACTGGCGGCGTGAGCTTGGCAAATGCGGGAAGCTACTTGTCTTTGCCAAACGTTATCTGTGCAGGTGGCAGCTGGGTCGCCCCAAGCGATGCCGTAGACGCCGAAGACTGGGACGTTATCACAAAGCTTGCATCTGACGCGGCAGCGCTGCCTCGCTAAGTTCTCGTCCAAGCTTAATTCAACGGGTCGGGCTGGCTTAAACGCGCCGAACGCCCGCCTCGCCGCCCTGCTTTGGGTGGCGCAGCAAGAGCCGCTTGGAGCGTTTCCGTCATCGGATGCTCCGGCGCCTCGGGGTGGTAGACCTCCAACAAAGCACGCACTTGGGCATGGGTGTCTGCCCCTTCGGCAACATTGATTGCCCAATCGAGAAAGATTGAACGGCACTCACCGGCGGTGATGCCCACAATTCTATAGCTTTCGCGGATCAGCCCCTTTGGGTCCAAATCATTTGCCATTGGCTTACCTTTACTCATCTCGCCTCATTCTCGGGCTCGGAGGCCCATGCTTCAAGCGCCTTTTCGATCGTTTGGGCCGCCTGCGTGGCCCCCTCTAACAGGGCGTCCTCCAGGGCGGCAAGCGTCACGAAACCGGTTTCTCTAAGAACCATGTCGCATGCCCCTTTGGCCAAATCTCCTGCAGGCGCGCCGGGTTTAGATATCAGTCGTGTTGCTGCTCTTACGCGCCACAAAAGCGCAAAGTGTTGGGTCAACGCTGCACCATCTCCGGCAGAAACCAACCCAGCCGCGACACCATGCGCGAGCTGCGCATCAGTTTCGCGCAGTGGAGTTCCAGACAAAAGCCCAACAGTTTGGCCAAACAGTTCTAAATCCTGCAAACGCCCCTGCCCGTCTTTCGCCGCAAGCCCCCCCTCGCCCGGGCGTGCATCAGCCACACGCGCACGCATCTCAATCACGTCTTGTGCAATCTTTGGAGCGGCTCGAGCGCTGTCCAAAAATGTGGCCCTAAACCGCTCAACCCGCGCGCTTACTTTTGCACTGCCAGCAACTGCACGCAGACGGGTCAATGCAAGATGCTCCCAAGTCCAAGCTTCTTCGCGCTGATACACCTCAAACGCTTCAACCGATGTTGCCACCGGCCCATTCCGCCCAGAGGGCCTCAGCCGCATATCCACTTCGTAAAGACGCCCTTGTGCCATTGAAGCGGTCAAAGCCGTAATTAGCGCCTGTGTCAGGCGTGCATAATAAGTGCGGGCGTTTAGCGGGCGCGGCCCGTCAGAGGCCTCAACACCTTCGGCATCATATACAAGCAGAAGATCCAAATCAGAAGCCGCGTGCAACCGTCCCGCCCCCAGCGAGCCCATTCCAATCACAGCGGCACCTTGCCCCGGCTGAGCCCCGTGCTTTTGCTCAAATTGTGCGCATACACGCGGCCAGAGTGCACCTAAAACGGCCTCAGCAAGTTGCGCATATTGCTCACCTGCAACGTCACCGTCCACAAGGCCGCGCATATGGTGCACGCCGATCCTAAAATGCCATTCTTTAGTCCAAGCCCGCGCGCAATCCAGCTCAGCTTCGTAATCCGATTCTTGCGCAAGGCGCTCAGCCAGAGTTACCGCCAAAGCCTCCCTCCCCGGCCACGGCGCAAAAAAGGATCCTCCAAGCACCGCATCAAGGACTTGCGCATTGCGACCCAAATACGAGGCAAGCGGCGGCGCTATTGCTGCAATATCAGCCAAAAGGTCAATAAGTTGGGGGTTGGCGTCGAACAAAGAGAACACCTGCACCCCGGCGGGAAGACCTGCAAGAAACGCATCGAAATGCGCCAATGCTTGGTCTGGATCACTTGATGCCGCGAGCCGCGCAAGAAGGCGCGGCTTTACCCGTTCAAAAACGTCAACTGCCCGACCAGATCGAAGTGCGGGATAGGAGGGCCAACGCGCCGTAGTTTCAGCGCCAAACTCAACGTCGATTGTCTCAGGCGGAATTTCAGCCGGCGCAAAGAATGGTTCCGTCAAGGCGTGTACGGCGGCAAGATCCTCTTTGAGTTGTTGCCTCAACGTTGCCTTTTCAATACCCATAAACGCTGCGAGACGGGCAAACCCTTCATCTGTTTGTGGCAAGATATGCGTCTGCGCGTCGCGGAGCATTTGAAGACGGTGCTCAACCTCTCTGTGGCGCTCATAGGCCGCATCAAGCGCACCTTGAACGTCTGCGGCCACCCAGCCTGCATCCCGTAATGCGGCCAAAGCCCCACGGGTTGTGCTGCCACGTAAAGAAGGATCCCGCCCGCCGGAAATCAGCTGCCTTGTCTGCGTAAAAAACTCGATCTCGCGGATGCCGCCACTGCCCAGCTTCATATCGTGCCCGGCCAAAGAGATTGGCCCGTGTAGCCCTTTGTGGGACCGGATCTTGACCCGAATGGAATGGGCATCATCGATAGCGGCAAAATCCAAATGCCGTCGCCAGACGAAAGGGCGCAGAGCACCTAGAAACTTGTTGCCAACAGATTGGTCACCCGCCGCAGGCCGCGCTTTTATATACGCAGCCCGCTCCCATGTCCGACCAAGGCTTTCGTAATACTGCTCGGCAACGCTTGTTCCGATGACCACGGGCGTCACCGAAGCATCAGGACGCAAGCGTAGGTCCGTGCGAAAGACATATCCCGCTTGCGTCACATCACTAAGACGTTTCATCGTTGCGCGTACAACGCGTATCAAATGACGTCTGCGTTCCCCTGCTTCTGCAACGCACAACTCTTCATCGTCAAAGAGACAGATCAGATCGATATCAGATGAATAGTTCAGCTCCCGGGCACCCATTTTGCCCATCGCAATAACGGCAAGGCCAGCGTCCTGTGGCAGCTTGCCTCGCGCTTGCAGCGGCGCAAGCTCGGCTGAAAGCGCTTGATCCACAGCAGCGTCCGCGAAATCTGATAGTGCCCGGGTCACTTGCTCAAGTGTCCAAACGCCACCCAAGTCCATCAAACCAACAAGAGCCGCCATCCGACGCTTGGCAACGCGCAGTTCGGATGCCGTCATCCCCGGTTCAATGAGCGCAAGCAAGGCCGCTTCGGGTGCCTCAAAAGCGGCGTCCATCCAAGCAACTTCACGGTTGAGAATTGAATGCAGATACGGGCTGCAGCCCGCCGCACCGGCGATAAGATCCCGTAAAGGGCCTCTTGCACCATAAAGCTCAGAAACCTCTTGCGCCCTCTCTGGGTCAAATGGTGTGGGCCAGCGGGTGATGCGCTTTGTCAATTCCATATCGTACATCTCCCGCGCGGGGCTGGCCCGGTCAATGTCCAAAGGCTAGCTTACGCAAAATCGGAGGAAGAGATGAGCAAAAGTTTAAAACGGGTCGCCGCCGCTCTGGACGCGCTGAATGTGGAAACCGAGATCAAAGAGGTCGGGCAAGCCCTTACCGCAGCAGCTGCAGCAGACGCTCTGGGTTGTAAGATAGACCAGATCGCAAATTCGATCATTCTCTTGGGGCTTGAGAGTGGCAGGACCAAACTATTCCTGACCTCGGGTGCCAATCGGGTGGACATCGAAAAAGCAGCGCGCGCGGTTGGTGAGCCCTTGGGCAAGGCCAACGCGGCTATCATTCGGGCGCAGACAGGCTTTGCTATTGGGGGCGTCGCGCCTGTTGGGCATTTGCAGGAAATTGACGCATGGATGGACCCACACCTGTTCAATTTCCCTCAAATTTACGCGGCTGCAGGCACGCCGCGCCACCTATTCGGCACTGTTCCTCAGGTCATGCAGAGAATTTCAGGGTCGCAACTTACTGATTTTGTTGAGATATCAAAATAAATGTAAAAAACATTCACATACTCTCTTGTTGTAGAGCCTCTGACATCGCATATCAGTGATGTGAAAGACATTCACATACACAAACACATAGCAATAACGGAGACCCACATGACCACCCTCGCCCATGCTCACCAAAGTGACGACGCCCAGATGCACCAAGGCTGGTTCGCACGGTCCGAATCCTGGCTGGACGAAAAAGGCAAAGGCGCCTGGATCGCCGCTATGGTTCTCGGTTTCATTTTCTTCTGGCCTGTCGGATTGGCCTTTCTCTTCTACATGATCTGGAGCAAACGCATGTTCTCACGCAACTGTCATTCATCCCCCCGCAAGGCCGCTTGGGCCGCGATGAAGCCATCTGGCAACACGGCATTTGACGCCTATAAGGCCGATACTCTGCGCCGCCTTGAAGACGAGCAGGAAAGCTTTGAAGCCTTTCTCGAGCGTCTTCGGGCCGCCAAAGACAAAGCAGAGTTTGATGATTTCATGGAAGACCGCATGAAAGACGCAGATGCCAGCGCCAAAGATGGCAAAGAAGACGCCTAAGCGCTCTTTGCATCGCCAAGGCAGGCCCGCCCCAAGCAGGGCCTGCCACCCAATGACAACCCGCAACAGGACTGATCGATATGCCCAAAGATAGCACTCATGAATTCGAAACCACCAGCAACACTCGCATCCCGCATGCAGCCTACACCGCCCGAGACTTTGCGCCTGCACGCCCCTCCGCACTTTCGATGATCTTGTTTACCGCCTTTGCAATCCCAGTTTCTATCGTGGCCATTTCCGCCTTCACGATCGGCGGCATCGTGCTCGCCGGGTTTATTGCCTACCAATGGGTCCGCGTTGCCGGCCTCCAACGTGGCACTGCCGTTGAAAAGGCCGTCGAGGCGCTTAGCCCTGCACCCTCTGCACCAAAATCCTCAGGCAACGCGAGCTTTGACGCCTACCGTGAAGAACTTTTAGAGCGCCTTGAACGCGAACAAAGCAGCTTTGAAGATTTCCTCACCCGTCTGCGCGCCGCCAAGGACAAATCTGAATTTGATGACTTCATGGAAGATCGCGCTTCCCGCTCACGCACGTTTAAATAAGGCGGGCTTGGCCCTACTTGGATTGCCCTTTTTCAACATTCTTGGATCGGGCGTACTAGCCCGTCCTACACTCTTTTTGGAAAACAGATGACCACTATGATTGCCCCATATGCGAACCTCCCTGACCCAGAACGCCAGCGTGGCTTTTATGCGGATGTCCCGTTCAAGCGGCTGATCGCGTTTTTTCTTGACCTGTTCATCATACTTTCGATCTCAATCGTGGTCGCGCTTTTGACCTTTGGCCTCGCGTTCTTTGTGTTCTTTGGTGTCGCAGGCATAGTCGGTTTCATCTATCGGACGCTCTCGATCGCTGGCGGTTCTGCCACATGGGGCATGCGCTTGATGGCAATCGAGCTGAGACGCCAAGACGGTGCCCGGCTGACAACTCTGGACGCGTTTTTGCACACGGCGGCGTTCTACATCTCTTTTGGCATCGTCCCGGTCCAAGTTATCTCAGCCATTTGCATGCTGACGACCCCACGTGGGCAGGGCTTAAGCGACATGCTGTTTGGCACAGTTGCGTTGAACCGTCGGGCTCGCAACTAAGCGAAATATAACGGGCGTAAAGTTTCGCTTGCGATTGGGCCGTGCAACGCTAGGCTGTATCGGAAGCTCACCTATTCAGGACAGTCATGCGTCATACTCTGCCCATTGCGCCACAGTTCTAT
>CALKJA010000131.1 GCA_937995865.1 uncultured Paracoccaceae bacterium
CGGGTGTTTGAGACGTGCCGCTGGCGTAATGCGCATCACCGCGATTGGATGATGGGACCAAGCGGCGAAGTGATTCCACCTTCTATCATCGATAAACCACCATCGGCCGAACTGCGCGAAGACCAACGTGATGATGACAGCCTGCCGCCCTATGAAATCCTAGATCGCATTCTAGAACTGCTTGTCGATGAGGAAGCCAGCGTCGCCGACTGCGTGGCCGAGGGTTTTGACCGCACGGTGGTCAAACGTGTGGAGCATCTGGTGTATATCAGCGAATATAAACGTTTTCAGTCTGCTCCGGGCCCGCGACTTACACGGCGCGCGTTCTGGTTGGACCGCAGATACCCCATTGTGAACCGCTGGCGCGACCCGTCCTAGATTCCGCCCCAATTCTCCACAATTTGTTCGGATGGAGGTCCAACCCCTGACGAAATGAACGCCCAGTGTTGCTTCTGGATTGATTATTTATTTGGAGGGTCCGGGGATGGAACCGCTCATTTTACATACAGCACGAAAGCGCAATCTCGCTAGCCTCGTGCTCATTCTTGGTTTTTTGATCATTTGCGTGACTATGGTATTCAGGGCTGCACCTTATATTGAGTTCCTGAACATCCCCTTTGACAGCGCTTTCGGAGATCTATTGGTGCGCGGCTTTTTTGCTGTCATGGCCGCCGTCGCTTCTTGGGGCTTGGTCAGCGATCTTGACCGGCTCTTCTTCCGCACTCCGATCATCTATGCGGACCAAAACGGAATTTCTGTACGCGGCGGCGCGCAGACGACTTGGGACAATTTCGGCGGCGTTGCGATAAAAGAAGTGTCAGCAAGCCGGCTTTTCAAAATTAACAGCCTTGAGGTTTATGCAGGCCGAAAACACGTCATTCCAAGTTTTCAGCTGTCACAAAGCGCGCCTGAGATGGCCGCTCAAGTCAAAAGCTATGTGGCGCAGGTGCATCTGAAAGGTGCGACGTTGGGCGCTCCCGCAAACCCCGACAGCAGTTTGAGAGTCCGCCCAAGTCGCCCCGTTGTGAATAGCCGCGCCGGGATACGCCCCGGCACGGTTTGAACGCATGCTCCCTGTTTAGGCAGGCGTCATCTGATATGTCACTGGCATCCAGCGGAAACCATCGCCGGACGTGTCAACATATCCCGCCGCGGGGAAGGGCATGTGATAGCCCGCCATTGGGATTTTCTCGGATGCAAGCATACCAAGCACCCGTCGGCGGGTTGTCGCAGCTGCTGCTTTGTCGGCGTCAAAGCGGACTTCCCAGTCAGGGTTGGCAAGGCTCCATACGTGGTGGTTGGCCATATCCGCAGTCAAAAGAAGCTGATCACTGCCGCTTTCGATCATATAGGCCATGTGCCCGGGCGTATGCCCATAAGCAGCCATCGCGGTGATGCCGCCACGCACGTCTTGGCCGTCCTCAAGGAAGGTCATTTTCTCGGCGAATGGCGTGACATTCGTTGCCATCATTTGACCAATGCGATTGTCTTTACCATTCCAGAAATCATACTCAACACGTCCCGCAACATAGGCCGCGTTGGAAAATACCTCAGCCCCGTCTGTTGTCATGCCTCCGATATGATCGGGATGCATGTGGGTCAAAACAACATGAGTGATGTCTGCGGGTGCAAGCCCGGCATCCTCTAACGCGGCGACAACGCCACCGCCCGGAAGGCCCGTGTCAAAAAGAATGGTCTGACTTCCTGTTTGGACAACTACCGGGGTGAAATACCCGTGATAGGTTTCGGCGGAGATAAAGTTTGCAACGGATTCTTCGGCGAATTCTTCGGCACTCACATTCATGCCAAAGGTCCCTTGCGGATTGTCTTGTTGTCTTGTGCCCGCAAGAAGCGTTGTCACCGTGAAATCACCCACCGAAAAGGATCGCACACGCTGGCGTTCAACGGCCGCATGTCCAGCGGCATAGGCCGGTCCCGCCACCGCGGGCATCAAAGGAAGAGTGGCTGACGCGGCAAGAACGGATCGGCGGGAGAATTTGGGCAGATGTGGCATTCGTGCTATCCTTTGTTTCAGTCGATATATGGATGATAGTGCAAATCCCATTTCGGCAACCCGCATTCATCCGTTGGAGACTTCACATGAGCGAGAACAAGACGAGAGCAACCGACATAGATCCGCGTAGTTTTGTCGAAGCGATCGAGCACCCAATCCGCCGCGCGGATGGGCTTGAGCTGCTAGATCTCTTTTCGGACGTAACCGGCTGGCAGGCCCAAATGTGGGGACCAACGATCATTGGTTTCGGATCATATCATTATGTTTATGACAGTGGCCGCGAGGGCGACTCGTTGGCGACTGGATTTTCCCCAAGAAAGGCGAGTTTGTCGATTTATGTTATGCCGGGTTACCAAGACTATTCGGAGATTCTTGGGCGCTTGGGAAAGCACAAAATGGGAAAGAGTTGCCTCTATATCAACAAGCTTGCCGATATTGATACCGCCGTTCTGAGAGAATTGGTGGAAACTGGAGTGCGCGATCTGTCCAAGATGTGGCCGGTTATCCCTTTCAAAAAGTAGATTAACCGAAGGCGATCCAAAGAGAGTTTGAGCAGCCGCGTCCTTCGTCATATTGGCGCGCATCTGGACAATCGCTCCGGCGCATGACACATCGCGGCCTGCCCCTGCACATAGTCACAAGGCCGTCCCATGACCACCACCCGCTTTGCCCCATCACCAACAGGCTATCTGCATATCGGTAATCTGCGCTCTGCTTTGATGAATTACCTGATTGCCAAAAAGTCCGGCGGAACCTTCATCTTGCGTATCGATGACACGGATCAGGAACGCTCCAAACAGGAGTATATCGATGGGGTTCAAGAGGATCTTGAATGGTTGGGGATTAGCTGGGACCGGATTGAATACCAGTCCAAACGCTTAGATCGCTATGCCGAAGCTGCAGACAAATTGCGCGTCGATGGCCGGTTCTACGAAGCGTTTGAAACGCCCACCGAGCTGGACCTGAAGCGCAAAAAGCAACTCAATATGGGCAAACCTCCGGTCTATGACCGCTCCGCACTTGCCTTATCAGAAGATGAAAAAGTGGCCCTTCGCGCAGAGCGCCCGGGGCATTGGCGCTTTAAGCTTGATCAAGAACGCATCGAATGGGTTGATGGTATCCTGGGTGATATCTCGATTGACGCGGCCAGCGTATCTGATCCGGTGTTGATCCGGGGCGACGGGCAGGTGCTATATACTTTGGCATCCGTTGTTGATGACATTGAATTTGGGATCACACATGTTGTGCGCGGCTCTGACCATGTGACCAATACCGCGACCCAAATTCAGATGATCCGCGCATTAGGCGCCGAGCCGCCCGTCTTTGCGCACCACTCCCTTCTGACGGGGCCTCAAGGTGAAGCGCTTTCTAAACGGTTGGGAACATTGTCTTTGCGCGATCTGCGAGCACAAGGCGTGCAGCCTGCCGCGCTTTACTCGTTGATGGCGCGGTTAGGGTCTTCTGACCCGGTGGAGCTGCGCAACTCATTGGAAGAGATCGCGGACGGATTTGATCTGTCCAAATTCGGAAGCGCGCCGACGAAATTTGATGCAACTGATCTCTTCCCGCTTACAGCGAAGTACCTTGCAGCCCTTCCGCTTGAAACGGTGGCAAAAGACATCGCAGCCGTAGGTGTCCCTGAAGACAAAGCAGCGGGCTTTTGGTCTGTGACCCGCGAAAATATCTCGACCCTTTCGGATCTGGGCGGTTGGTGGACCTTGATGCAGGACGGAGCAGATCCTGTGATTGATGACGAAGATTTAGATTTTGTCGCGCAGGCGATGGCCCTTTTCCCAGAAGGCGACGTCACATCTGAAACTTGGGGTCAATGGACGGCAGCCGTGAAGTCCGAAACCGGCCGGAAAGGCCGTGGGTTGTTTATGCCGTTGCGAAAGGCGTTGACAGGTCAGTCGCATGGGCCTGACATGGCAGCACTCCTGCCGATGTTGCAGGTGATCCGCGCAAAAGGGTAATACGATGGCTGAACAGGCAAAATTCCTTGAAGGCAGCCTGTTCAAACACATCTCGGTGATGAGTTTTACCGCCTCGGTTGGCTTGATGGCTGTGTTTTTCGTCGATCTGGTCGACATGCTGTTCATCTCTATGCTTGGCAAAGAAGAACTGGCTGCCGCTATCGGATATGCGGGGGCGATCTTATTCTTCACCTCAAGCTTTGGCATTGGCATGGCCATTGCGTCGGGCGCACAAGTTGCGCGTGCATTGGGCGCGGGGCAAGAGCAAGTCGCCCGCGAAAAGGCGGCGTCCTCGCTGATTTGGGGCGTGGCGTTCGGATCGGTTTTCGCGGCGCTTGTTTGGGTGAATGTCCCAGCGCTTGTGGTGTTGATGGGCGCAACAGAAACCACACAGGACTTGGCTACGGGGTATCTGCGGATCATCGTCCCGTCTTTGCCGTTTTTGCTTGTTGGGATGGTCGGTGGAGCGATATTACGGGCCTATGGCGATGCACGCCGCTCAATGCTTGCCACGGTCGCTGGTGGGGTTGTTAACGCGGCGCTGGGGCCACTCTTAATCTTTGGGCTGGGGCTTGAGCTTACGGGGGCGGCTCTGGCCACTGTTGCGGCCCGTGTCACAATCGGTGTGGTCGCGTTGATACCCATTTTTCGCCATCACGGGGGGATGGCATGGCCCGCCGGTGCCGTTCTGCTCAGTGATTTCAAACCTTTGGCCTTGATCGCGTTTCCAGCAATTCTCACCCAGCTGGCGACCCCGATCGGGCAAGCTTATGTGACGCGGACAATGTCCAGCTTTGGGGCTGATGCTGTCGCCGGAATGGCCATTGTAGGGCGGCTGACGCCAGTCGCATTTGCGACGCTCTTTGCACTCAGCGGGGCGATCGGGCCGATTATCGGGCAAAACTACGGTGCCCGCGCTTTTGACAGGGTGGATCGCGCGTTTCGCGAGGGTTTGATCTTCATCGCATTATGGGTTGGTGCGGTTGCCTTTGTGCTCTTCTTGTTGCGCGCACCCATCGCAGATGTGTTCAGTGCGACAGGGGTCGCGCGTGATCTGGTTTATCTATTTTGCGGTCCACTCGCCCTTCTTTGGTTTTTCAATGGTGTGATCTTTGTCACCAACGCGAGTTTCAACAATTTGGGCCATCCGTTTTATTCCACTTGGATCAATTGGGGCCGACATACCGCAGGTACGATCCCGTTTGTGTTGCTTGGTGCGGCGTGGTTTGGCGCTCCGGGCGTTCTGATCGGGCAGGCGGTTGGCGGCGCCTTTTTTGCGCTCATTGCAGTCATGCTTGCATGGCGGGTAATGCGGATCGCACGAACCGAGGACCTTGAAGGACCCGAACCCTATCAGCGACAAGCCCGCCAGCTGAGCCTATTTCACCATCGCCGCTAGCAACGTATCAAACATTGCTGTTTCGCTGGGGAAAAGTGTCTGCGCGCGCGGATAAATGGGTGCTGCCCGATCATCTAGGATTGGTCGGTTCCAACCCGCTGTTGTCTCGATGAAATGGGCCGGACCCTTGGGTCCAAACTCGTGCAGATACCCTTGCAAAACAACATCCAAGTAAGAGCGCAAAATGGGCGTAGTGACAGGTGCGTGCGCGTGTTCAGGGACAGAATAAACAACTGTGCCTTTCCCCAACGCAGCGGAAACATCGAGACGCTCATAAGCTGCCTCGCGTTCATCAAGCTCTGGTAGGTGGGTTTCAGATATCTCAAACCGCAGGCCTTTGATTGAGACATCTGGCTTGGGCTGAGTGGACAAAAGCGCAACTGATCTGCCGGCGGGGCTGCACCAAACCCGTTGCCAGCCATGTAAGGCCAGTGGCGTACCGCCGTGGACTTGGGTGCGTCGGTTAACCAGCGATCCATAGCCAAAAACACCAATCATTCGCGGTTCCTCAGCACTTGTGCCGGGCGCGCAGCCAACGGACGCAGCGAAAATCCAATCCCGGCCAGCAGCGTTACAAAGATACCCGTCCCTATGATCAAAAGCGCGTTAGACCAAATCAAGGTAAAGGGCGTGTCGAGGACAAAGGTTGCAACGGCCCACCCGCCCAAGGCACCAGCCGCTAGTGCCACAAGACCTGCACCAAGCCCGAGGATCGCTGAACGCCACGCAAAGCTGCGCAAGATCGTTGTGCGAGACGCGCCAAGTGTTTTGAGGATTGCCGCTTCATAGGTGCGTGCACGTTGGCCCGCAGCGGCCGCACCGATAAGCACCAGAAACCCGGTGAGAAGAGTAGCAGACGCCCCATAGGAGGTCGCGGCGGCAAGCCCGCTTAGAAGATCCGCAACGCGATTTATTGCGTCGCGCACGCGGATTGCGGTGATGTTTGGGAATTGGCCTGCAAGGTCGCGCAGGATTTGGGTCTCGGCCTCGGCGCTCGCATAGACCGTTGCGATATGGGTGTGCGGCGCTCCACCCAGTGCGGAAGGGTTCATTGAGAGGATGAAACCGATCCCGGCGTTGGAAAAATCCACCTCTCGGAAGCTTGTGATCTCACCTGTTATGTCTCTCCCAAGGACGTTGATGGTTAGGCTGTCCCCAAGGCTTAGGCCCATTTCAACGGCCTCTTCCGCAGCAAAGCTTATCTGTGGCGGTCCGGCGTAGTCAGCGGCCCACCAAACCCCGTCAGTCACTTGCGTATTGTCGGGCACGTCTTGCGAGTAGGTTACGCCGCGGTCGCCCTCAAGGACCCAATGATCGCCGGCAACCTCGCGCGCAGGGAGGCCATTGATACGGGTGATGATACCCCGCAACATCGGGGCAGAGTCTACACGGCTCACTTCGGGATCATTGTCCAACCGCGCACGAAAGCCCGGCAACTGGTCATTTTGGATGTCTACAAAGAAATAGGACGGGGCAACATCCGGTAGCTCGCCCGTAATCGCATTGCGCAGATTGCCATCAATTTGGCCAACAGCGGCCAGAACACTTAATCCAAGCCCAAGCGACAAAACGACTGACCCAGCTTCTTCGCGGGGGCCACCAATAGCACCCAAAGCTAGCCGCAATCCCGTTCGGCCACGTAAAGCGCGCGCCTGTGCAAATCGCCGCGCGGCCCAACGTATCGCCACAGCCGCAAGCGACAAAACGAGCAGAGCACCAAGAATGCCTCCGGCGGTCCAAAAAGTAAGGAAAACCGTTTGCGAAAACAGGGCCGCTGTTCCAACCAGCGCAGCCGCCAGCGCGGCGGTGATCAGCAGATAGGCTGGCGCAGGCAATAGAGCGGCTGAGTCAAGCGCCTCCCGAAAAAGGGCGGCTGGCCGGATCTCTTCTGCGCGGGCCAGTGGCCATAAAGTAAAGATCAAAGCGGCAAGAAGCCCATAGATAGCCGCCTCTACAAGCGGCGCTGGATAGACGGCAAAGGCCGCTGGAACAGGCAGTCGTGCTTCGATAATCGGCGCAAAGATCAACGGAAGTGTAGCACCAAGGGCAAGGCCGATCACAAGCCCTGCTACCGTGAGGATACCGATTTGAATAAAGTAGGTCTGAAAGATCGTTGCGCGGCTTGCTCCCAGCGTCTTAAGCGTTGCGATGACGGATGTCTTAGAGGCCATGTAAGCGCGCACCGCGGCGCTGACGCCAACGCCACCCACAGCGAGCCCGGACAGACCAACAAGGATCAGGAACGCACCCAAACGCTCAACAAACTCAGCGATGCCCGGCGCGCCATTGCGCGCATCGGTCCACCTTAGCCCACTCTCTGCAAACCTTGCTTCGGCCTCTGCCTGCAAGGCGGCAAGATCGGTTTCAGGAGGCAAAGATAGCCGATATTTTGTAGAATACAGCGTTCCCGGCTGGATCAATTCAGACGCCTCTAAATCGGCTGTCAAAACGATTGTGCGCGGACCAAGCCCAAACCCTCCCGACGCGCCATCAGGCTCACCCACAAGCAGCGCAGTCAGTGTAAAGGGCTGAACGCCAAGCCGGAATGTATCTCCTATGCGCAAGCCCATGCGATCTGCAAGCGCGCGCTCCATAACGCCGCCGGGCTGATCTTCTGGGCCTTTCAATGCCTGATCAAAGGGCATTGGCGGATCAAGGCGTACCTCTCCGATAAGAGGATAGGCGCCGTCCACGGCTTTTACTTGGGTCAGCCCTCGCTCGGTTTCGCCGCCAACATCTGCCACGGCGAGAGACCGGAAATCGACAATCTCCGATATGCTATCAGCTTTTGCCGTCATCCAAGCGGCTTCATCGTCCGTAGCAAACCGATAGGTGAATTCAATCTCTGCATCGCCTCCAAGCAATGCAGCGCCTTCTCGCGCTAGACCTGCCTCAATGGACGCACGGACGGATCCCACCGCAGCGATCGCCGCCACGCCAAGCGCAAGGCAGGCAAGGAATATCCCAAAACCGCGCAATCCAGTGCGCAACTCGCGGCGAGCAAAAGTAAAAGCAAGCTTCATTGCGCGGCCACAGCCTCGGACGGCGCTAAGCGACCATCGCGTAAATGGACCACACGGCCACACCTGTCCGCAAGTTCGGGTGAATGGGTCACTAGGACAAGTGTTGCTCCGTGGCGCTCTTGCAGACCAAACAGCATATCCGTGATGGCCGCGCCATTGATGCCATCCAAGTTACCGGTCGGCTCATCAGCCAAAAGAATTTTAGGGCGCGGTGCGGATGCGCGCGCAAGAGCCACGCGCTGTTGTTCGCCACCAGACATTTGCGCGGGGAAATGCCTCGCGCGATCCGTCAGACCAACGGCTTCCAGTTCCGCCTCAGCGCGTTCAAAAGCATCGGGGACACCCGCAAGCTCAAGCGGGACGGCAATGTTTTCAAGCGCCGTCATTGTTGGGATCAGGTGGAAGGATTGGAACACGACCCCCATATGCTCTCTACGGAAGCGCGCTAGTGCGTCCTCTGACATCGCGCCAAGATCATGGTCCAATGCTGAAATTTGCCCTGCTGTGGACCGTTCAAGCCCACCCATAAGCATGAGGAGAGATGATTTGCCAGATCCACTGGGACCCACAAGAGCCAAGGTCTCGCCAGCCTTCACATTGAGCGATATGCCGTGCAGAATATCAACAACGCCGGCATTCCCCCTCAACGAAAGGGACACATCTGTGAGCGACAAAACAGGATCGGACATGGGGTGGTTCCTTGCGGGGGATGTAAGGCGATATATGCTGTTGAACAGAATACGCAACGCGCTGACCGCTGGATTAGTCTTGGTCAGCGCGGCTGCTTCAGCAGAAACGGTCACGGTCGCCGCGTTGGGGGACAGCCTCACGCAAGGCTATGGCCTGCCCGAGGCGGATGGGTTCGTGCCCCAGTTAGAGGCGTGGCTCAGCGCGCAGGGTGCAAATGTCACAGTGATCAACGCGGGGGTGTCTGGCGATACCACGCAAGGGGGCTTAAGCCGGGTGGCTTGGACGCTGACCTCTGACGTGGATGCGATTATCGTGGCCCTAGGTGGTAACGACCTTTTGCGCGGTATTGACCCGGATTTGAGCCGTACAAATCTGGACGGAATTTTGCAGGTTGCCACTCAGGCGCAGGTTGCGACGATGTTGGTAGGCATGCAAGCACCGGGCAATTACGGCCCTGAGTATAAAGCGGCGTTTGACGGGATGTATCCTGAGCTGGCCGCGACCTATGGCACTGTTTTCTATAAAAGTTTCTTTGCCGCGTTTGAAGGGGAGGGGGATGTCCCAGCCGAATTGGGCCGCTTTATTCAAGCGGACGGTATCCATCCTTCTGCGCTTGGCGTGTCCCGGATCGTTGAAGATATGGGACCAAGCGTGCTCGAATTGATCGGGGCCATCCGGTAGTGCCGGGGCGCTTCTTCCTTACCGCGTCTTTGTCTGATGTTGCGGCTTGGGCAGGGGTCTCACGCGACGGGTTGGACCAACCCGCACGTAGGAATATTGCTCCCGGTGAGGACATTGTGACCATTCTGGAGGGTGGCTTAGGATTGATGCGTTGGGGTCTGATTCCGATTGGGCGGACCAACGCCCGCGGACGGCCTGTGATGGAAACGCTCATCAATGCGCGGTCGGAAACCGTCTTTGACAAAAGCGCCTATGAGGGTGTTGGACGTTGCTTGATCCCTGCAAACGGCTGGTATGAATGGACGGGAGAAACCCGAAAAAAACAAGCGTGGCGGATCATGCGCGCTGACAGAGGGCTGATGGCGTTCGCGGCAATCTATGACACTTGGCACGGGCCGGGTGGGATAGACGTGCCGCAAGTTGCCAGTATCACCTGCGCGCCCAATGCCGATGTATATGAAATACATCACCGTATGGGTGTGATTTTGCGGCCCAACCAATTTGAGACATGGCTGCATGGCACTCAATCCGATGCTGCAAAGCTGATGCAGCCCTTTCCAGACGGTTCTTTATGTGTAGAACCTGCAAACGATGTGGACTGGTCTTGTGGATAGCGCCTAGTCGCGTTGAAATTCGATGAGACCAGTACCCGTGGCGTTGTCAAAACTTCGAGCTGCTAATGAAAGCACCCACATTTCAAATCCAAAAAGGGCCGCTAAAATAGGTGCGGCAATCAAAAGGGTCATATACACGGTCCCGTTTCACTTGATCGAAAAGCTACTGTCTCAGCAATGTGTTGAGATTGCGTGAATGTTGTATCCGGCGGTGGTTTTGGGGGAACCTCCATTGGATTTGCCCCCTTGCAACGCGCACCGCTGCGGCTCAGGATCATTCCATCTTAAAGAAAATGGGAGACCAATATGTCCGTCGCACGAGTTACTGAAATCATCGCATCCTCATCCAAAGGCTTTGATGATGCTGTGGAAAATGGCGTAGAACGCGCTGCTAAAACGCTGAAGAATGTGGAATCTGCTTGGGTGCAAGATCAAAAGGTCATTATCCGAGATGGCAAGATCAAGGAATACAGGGTGAACCTTAAGGTCACATTCGTACTGGCCGATTAAACCCCGACTGGGCCGCGCTGAAACGGTGCGGCCTATTCGCTTTCGTAGAGCATAAGCTCTTGATAGGTATAGCTTTCTTCAATCGGACCTGCATCGCCTTCAATAAATCGCGGGTCCTGTGGCAGACAGCCCAAACCGCAAATCTGGCGGACGATCATATCGGTTGTGTCCACATACCAAAGCCGCCCGCCCGGTGTGGAGACGAACCCGTCAATACCCTCATCCTCATCCGCCTCGATATCTGTGACGGACGGCACTTCAGCGGCGAAATCTGTGCTGAAACGCCCATGGGTATGATAAGATAAAACAAGCACATAGCCGTCTTCGGGGCCCTCATACGCGCATTCATCCTGCGCGCCGCGTGTGGCGGGTGTAGCGATCAAACTCTCTTGCGCGTCATACCCCAAATACCCGCAATATTCGCGATTATTGTCAAAGGATAAGCTTTGAAGAGCGGACAAAGTCGCCTTAGCCACGGCAATTTCATCCGCAGATTGAGCGGCAAGCGCGGGAGCCATGAGAAGGCTGCCAAAAGTCAGCAAGAGGCGTAGTTTTTTCATTTGGTGACTATGACCTCTGTACAGTGCGTTAAGAAGGGGGAAAAACGGAGAAAAAGACAGGGCACATTCGATACACATCCTATGCACAATGCATGCATACGATTTTGTAAGACGCCCGTTAACCTAATCGCGCCTAGCCGCCGTCGGGGTTCATTTTGCCTTAACCGTTCACGCTTACTTTGACGTCAACGCTTTGCCGGATTGCGGTTTGGGCATTTTGCCATTTCCCTGCTGCACGACGTGGGTCAGCTCATGGGCGAGAAGCTCACTATTCGCAGAGTCCGATTTCTTGGCCAGGTAGATATCGGTTCCAATGGTGAAGGACTTGGCCCGAAGCGTTTTTGCGATCTCAGTCGCATTGCCACCAAAGTGCACCCGCACGTGCCGCATCTTCGCCTTTGGAAACGAGGTTTCCATCGCTGCCAACACATCTGAGGGAAGCTTCTTTGCTTTGGTGCCTAACGGCTCTTCCTCAAGGGTTTTTGCCTTCGCCTTCTTCGTGCCAACCTTTTCAATTGCTCCGCTGAGCTTATCCTGCGGCATGTCCGCCTCCCAAAAAATATTGTAGTCAATGCGGACAGCGTAGCACAAAATTGGCGCGCAGTCGCTTAGTACACAATCGTTTTGCAAAGCTATGGCTTGGGCGGGTTTAGGGCCCAAGCAACAGAACACATCAGGTCGTGATTAGGTCACATCGCGCTTCGGCGATACGTCTCAAGCGCCCTTAAAGATCACCGCACGAATTTCTTGAACTTCACCCGCTTGGGTTCCAAAGCATCAGCCCCCAACCGGCGTTTTTTGTCTTCCTCGTAATCCGCGAAGTTGCCCTCGAACCATTCTACATGTGCATCCCCTTCAAAAGCGAGGATATGTGTACAGATCCGATCAAGGAAGAAGCGGTCGTGGGAGATAACAACAGCGCAGCCTGCGAAATCTACAAGCGCGTCTTCAAGTGCGCGCAAGGTTTCGACGTCCAAATCGTTGGTCGGTTCGTCAAGCAGCAGAACATTGCCGCCAGAGCGCAAAAGCTTGGCCATATGAACCCGGTTGCGTTCGCCGCCTGAGAGCATGCCGACCTTCTTCTGCTGGTCGCCGCCCTTGAAGTTAAATGCGGAACAATAGGCGCGGGAGTTCATCTGAGCGTCGCCAAGCTCGATCACTTCGGACCCGCCAGAGACTTCTTCCCATACAGTTTTGTCGCCATCCAGCGCGTCGCGGGATTGATCCACGTAGGCCAGATCGACGGTATCGCCATAGCTGAGCGTGCCCTCGTCGGGTTCCGCCTGTCCGGTGAGCATCGAAAAGAGCGTTGATTTACCCGCGCCGTTGGGCCCGATCACCCCAACAATGCCTCCCGGAGGCAAGGCAAAGCTCAAACCCTCGATCAACAGTTTATCGCCCATCGCTTTCTTAAGGTCGGTCACCTCGATCACTTTGCCGCCAAGGCGCGGGCCGTTGGGGATGATGATCTGCGCGCGCGACAGCTTTTCGCGCTCGGATTGATTGGCCAGTTCATTGTAGCGGTCAATCCGCGCTTTTGACTTCGCTTGGCGGGCTTTGGCACCCTGCCGCATCCATTCCAGCTCGCGCTCCAGCGTGCGTTGTTTGGATTTGTCGTCTTTGCTTTCCTGCTCCAGACGCTTGGCTTTTTGTTCCAGCCAGGCAGAATAATTGCCCTCATAAGGGATGCCCCGGCCACGATCCAATTCAAGGATCCAACTGGTAATATCGTCCAGAAAGTAACGGTCGTGAGTCACAACAAGGATCGTGCCCTTGTATTCAATCAGGTGCTGCTGGAGCCATGCGATTGTCTCAGCATCAAGGTGGTTTGTCGGTTCATCAAGCAGCAGCATTTCTGGCGCTTCAAGGAGCAATTTGCACAGCGCGACGCGGCGTGCTTCACCGCCAGAGAGATTTTCAACAGACCAGTCATCTGGCGGGCAACGCAGCGCCTCCATCGAGACATCAATCTGGGCATCGAGATCCCACAAGTTTTGCGCGTCAATTTCATCTTGAAGCGTGGCCATTTCATCGGCGGTTTCGTCCGAATAATTCATCGCCAGCTCATTGTAGCGGTCAAGGATCGCTTTTTTCTCGGCAACGCCTTCCATAACGTTTTCACGGACGGTTTTGGTTGCATCCAGCTTAGGCTCCTGTGGAAGATACCCCACGCGGGCCCCTTCGGCGGCCCATGCCTCACCGCTGAATTCCTTGTCTAAACCGGCCATGATTTTGAGCAATGTCGATTTACCGGCGCCGTTTACGCCCACAACACCGATTTTTACGCCGGGCAGGAATGATAAGCGGATGTTCTCAAAGGTTTTCTTGCCGCCGGGATAGGTTTTGGACACACCATCCATGTGGTAGACATATTGATAAGCGGCCATAGTCGGATCCTTTGGAATCT
>CALKJA010000132.1 GCA_937995865.1 uncultured Paracoccaceae bacterium
TCTTCGGTCAATAGCTGGCCCGAGGCGTAGAAGGCCACGCTATCTGGACCATATTCCGCAATGGCTGCGCTGAATTTCTCGGCCACAAGATGAAGCGCCTCGTCCCAATTGGCCGCGCGCCCTGCAATCTTGGGCGTCAGCAGGCGCCCTTCCAGATCTATGGTTTCGCCCAGCGCAGATCCTTTGGAGCACAATCGCCCAAAGTTGGCCGGGTGATCAGGGTCGCCCTTAATCGTGCCATCTGGCCCAGCCAGAACCCCGCAGCCGACACCGCAATAGGGGCATGTCGTGCGGGTCAGGTTCATGCGGCGGACCGTGCGTTCAGAAAGGAACGGTCCAAAAGAATGCGCCCGGCCTCAACACGGGCGGGATAAGTGTCTACCCGGCCCTCATCAGCGCCTTGCGCTTCGCCCGTTTCCAGCGAGATCACCCAGTTATGCAGCGGGCAGGTCACGGATTTTCCGTGCACGATCCCCTCAGAAAGCGGGCCTGCCTTGTGCGGGCATGCATTGCTTAAAGCAAAAACCTCGTCCGCGGCCGTGCGGAACACCGCCACACATCCCAGCGACGTTTTCACAACACGCGCACCACGCGCCGGGATGTCCTCAAGGGCGGCGATATCAATCCAAGCGCTCATTCTGCGGCCTCCAAAGATAGGGTTGCCAGAGGTTGATAGCTCTGGGCCTTGTTGGTTGCGTGCTCGGCCCACGGATCGTGGCGATAGATGGTTTGGCTCAGCTCAAAGCGCTCCACCAGCGCGTCACGCTCGTCTTCGACACGTTCCTTGATCCACTCAAGCCCAACCTTGGCCATCCATTTATAGATACGGTCCAGATACTTGGCGTTTTCGCGATAAAGCTGCGTGATGGCTTTGATCACCGCAATCGCGTCTTCTTCGGTCTCAACCTGAACCAATAGCTCAGTTTCTTTGACATCCATGCCCGCAGCACCGCCGATGCTGATCTGATATCCGCTGTCCACACAGACAATGCCGATATCCTTGCAGGTCGCCTCAGCGCAATTGCGCGGGCAGCCTGAGACGCCAAGCTTAAGCTTGTGCGGCGTCCACGCGCCGTGCAGCGTTTTCTCAAGCTTGATGCCAAGCCCGGTGCTATCTTGGGTGCCAAACCGGCAATGATCGGTGCCGACGCAGGTTTTGACCGTACGCAGCCCCTTGGAATAGGCGTAGCCCGAAACCATCCCCGCCGCATTCAGATCAGCCCAGATGTTTGGCAAATCTTCGCCTTTAACACCCAGCAAATCGATCCGTTGACCGCCGGTGACCTTCACAGTCGGGACCATGTATTTATCCGCCGCATCGGCAATCGCGCGCAGCTCCCCAGGGGTTGTGACCCCGCCCCACATCCGCGGAACAACGGAATATGTGCCATCTTTTTGAATGTTCGCGTGCTTGCGCTCGTTGATAAACCGGCTTTGCGGATCGTCTTGGTATTCCAGCGGCCAATCGGCCAACAAATAGAAGTTCAGCGCAGGGCGGCAAACATGGCAACCGCACGATGTTTTCCAACCGCATTCCTGCCAAACCGCCGGCATTGATGTCAGCTTTAGTGATTTGATCATCCGGCGCACATCTTCGTGGGTCATGTCCGTGCAGCCGCACACGCTTGCTGCGGCGGGGATCACAAAATCATCGCCCAACGTGCTGGCCAGAACCTGTTCCACCAGCCCTGTGCATGTCCCGCAAGATGCGGACGCTTTGGTTGTTGCTTTGATCGCGCCGAGATCTGTGGCGCCTGCATTGATCGCCTCTACGATCTCTCCTTTGCAAATTCCGTTGCAGCCGCAGATCTCAGCATCAAGCGGTAAGGCTGCAACAGCTGCTAAAGGGTCAAGGGGGGCACCCCCCTGATAGGCCGGGCCAAAGATCAGCGTCTCACGCATCTCAGAGATATCGGTTTTGTCTTTGATCAACCCGAAAAACCAATTGCTGTCGGCTGTATCGCCATACATCACCGCGCCGATGACCACGTTGCCTTCGATCACCAGCCGCCGGTACACGCCCCGCGCCGGATCGCGGAACACGATATCTTCGCGCCCGTCCCCGTCGGCAAAGTCGCCCGCACTAAAGAGATCACAGCCCGTGACCTTAAGCTTGGTCGACAGCTCCTTTTGCACAAAAGTGGCGTCAGTTTTCATCAGGGTTTGGGCCGCGACGCTGGCCTGATCATAAAGCGGAGCAACAAGCCCAAAAATCGCGCCGTCATGTTCCACGCATTCACCAACGGCCAATACGTTTTCGTCAGACGTAACCATTTGGTCATCCACATGGATGCCCTTGCCCACAGCCAGCCCAGCATCCTGAGCCAACTTCACATTCGGGCGAATACCCACGGCCATGACCAGCAGATCACACGGCAGTTCTGTACCATCATCCAGCAACAACGCCCGCACTTTGCCGTTTTCGCCAAGGATCTCCTTGGAGTTGGCCGAGCATTTTACGGTGATGCCTTTGTCGACCAGCGCCTTGCGCAGCAGATAGCCCGCCGCCTCATCAAGCTGACGCTCCATCAAGTGGCCCATGATATGCACCACAGTCACATCAACACCGCGCGCAGCCATGCCGGCGGCCGCTTCCAAGCCCAAAAGACCGCCGCCGATCACCACGCATTTGTGGTCTGAGCCAAGGCCCATCATCCGCTCGGTATCTTCGAGATCGCGGTAGGCGATAACGCCCTCAAGATCGTGCCCCGGCAGTGGGATCATAAACGGGTTAGAGCCCGTTCCGAACACCAGCCTGTCATAGGGCAGAACGTCACCGCTATCGGTGGTGACGGTTTGGGCTGCGCGATCAATGCCCGCGATAAAGGTGCCAAACCGGGTGGTGATGTTGTGCTCACTGTACCAAGCGTCGTCATGTGTCACGATCTCAGCATAGGTTTTGTCACCTGACAAAACGGGAGAGAGCATAATGCGGTTGTAGTTACCGCGCGGTTCTCCGTTTATGAGGGTGATGTCGTAATCCGCATCCGCCTCAACCAGCTTTTCAAGCATCCGGCCCGTGGCCATGCCTGCGCCAATAACGATTAGTTTTTGGGTCATGCTTGATGCTCCGGGTAAGCCGCCGCAATCATCACGCCCGCAAGCGTTCCATAGGCTTTGGTCCATGCCGCTTTGACATCGTCAGTGAATGCCTCGCCCAGACCTTTTTCCAACGTGCGCAGCAGGGAGGCACCAACGCTGTCATAGTCTTGCGGCTGCACGCCGTAGCTCACATGGCGCACGGCCAAGTCTTGCGCGACGGGCACAATTGCGTCGAGGTCGCGCAGGCCATTCACAACAACGCCAAGCGTTGCCATCAGCTGCCCGCCTTGCCGCGTCATATCGGTATTGGCGAAATACGGCTTCACGGACGGGGCGGTTTCAAAGAGGTCTGCATAAAAGATCTCGGCCGCGGCATCCTTGATCGGAACAACTTTGGCAAAGCTGCCCTGAACCAATGCGATTTCTGTCTCTTCCATGTGCTTTACTCCGCTGCGATTGCAGTTGGTTTTGGCTTGGGCTTTGCGCCGTGCTCGTATTCCTCAAGGAAATCGAGCACTTCCTGCCGGTACGCATAATAATCAGGGTGCTCCAACAGCGCCTTGCGGGTGCGTGGGCGGGGCAAGTTGACGTCTGTGATCTTGCCGATCGTGGCTTGTGGGCCGTTCGTCATCATAACCACACGGTCCGCGAGCAGGATCGCTTCGTCTACGTCATGGGTGACGCAAATCGCGGTGACCTTGGTGCGTGACCACACTTCCATAAGCACTTCTTGCAGCTCCCAACGGGTCAGGCTGTCCAACATCCCAAAGGGTTCGTCGAGAAGCAGCAGTTTAGGCGAAAGCGCAAAGGCCCGCGCAATGCCGACCCGCTGTTTCATCCCGTTGGATAGGCTCGCGGCGCCTTTATCCATACTGTCGGCTAAGCCGACGCGCTCAAGGTAGTATTCAACCACATCTTGCCGCTCTGCTTGCGAAGCCCGTGGATAGACCTTATCCACACCAATCGCGACGTTTTCCTTGGCGGTAAGCCACGGGAAAAGGTTCGGCGATTGGAAAACCACGGCCCGTTCCGGGTCTGCGCCTTCGACGTTCCAACCATCCAGCCGGATCGCACCCTTTGAGATCGGGTTCAGGCCCGCAGCCATCGTGAGAACCGTGGATTTGCCGCAGCCCGAATGCCCGATCAGCGAGATGAATTCACCTTTGTTGATCTTAAGGTCGAAATCCTCAACAACCGTCAGCGGCCCTTTGGGCGTGGGGTACACTTTGTGCAATTGCGAG
>CALKJA010000133.1 GCA_937995865.1 uncultured Paracoccaceae bacterium
ATCTAAGTTCCTCCCGATCCCACCTACATTTCCATGTCCATCGCCTGCGCGATTTCGATCGTTCCTGTGCCACTCAGATGTGGACACCCTTGGGCAAGTTCGATCGCAGCCTCCAGCGTGTCTGCTTGAATAATTGTGATGCCCGAAACCGGGTTGGCCCCACCGTCGTCCCGAATGCCCTGGGGGGTGATTGTCTTTGACGGGCCAACAGGCAGCCCCGGGTCAACAACCGCTGCCCCCATGTCTGCCCGCCATGCCTTCCAGGCGACCATGTGCTTGGCCCCGTCCTCCGGGCTCTGGATGTCTGGTTTACCGTGATATGTGAGAAGAAATTTCGGCATTTGGATCTCCTGATCATGTGATTGCCGAACCATCGCTACCAGTCATCTATTTATGTTAAAGAACATATTTTATGACCTGTTATGGTGCGTTCAGGAGGATCAAACATGCCCTACAGCGCAGCACATCGCGAGAAGACACGCGCCAAAATAATCGAAACAGCGCGTATTCTGTTCAATAAGAACGGCTTTCAAAACGTCACCATTGATCAGGTGATGCAAGAAGCCGGATTGACCCGGGGAGGGTTCTACAACCACTTCAAAAGCAAAGAGGCGTTGTTCAGCGAGGCTGTATCAAGTTTCCTGATGGGGCGCGGTGCTGTGTGGCGGAAAGAGGCAGGCATCGACATGAGCGATCTCAAACCTGAGATGGCGCAACAGATGGTCGACGCGTATCTGTCAAAAGACCATCTTGGTGATATCGAAGGGCAATGCCCAATGATCGCCTTGCCCTCAGATGTCGCGCGCGCAGATCCAGACACGCAGGCTTCGTTTCAGCACCTGCTGACCGCAATGGTTTGGCTCTTTGAAAATGCATTGCCTGCGGAGAATGAGAACCGCAGACATCAAGCGCTTTCGGCCGCCGCAATGTGTGTTGGCGGTATGGTGTTGTCCAGAACGCTGCCATCGGCAGAACTTGCTGAGGAAGTCAGATCGGCAGCGCATCAAACGGCGACAGAGCTTACCAAAGCCCATAACGTTTCGGCGGGAACCTGAAACGCCAATACTCTGCCGCGCGCTGGCCTTCTCCCTTATGCAGCCGTCTCACTGATCACCAGTTCTGACACGATGTCTGAGGTGGCACCCGACAGGGTCCACCCCAGATGCCCGTGCCCGGTATTATAAAAAACGCCTGGGCGGCTTCCCTTGCCCACACGGGGCAACATGTTGGGCATCATCGGACGCAAACCCGCCCATGAGACAAAACTTTCTGTGCTCATATTCGGGAAATGACGGTGACACCATTTCAGCATCGGGTTGATGCGCTTCCAGACGATGTCCTTGCTGTAGCCATTGAACTCAGCCGTGCCAGCGACCCGAAAACGGCCCTTGCCCAAACGGCTGGTGACCAGCTTGGCATTGTCATCCAACAAGCTGGTTGAGGGCGCTGCAGCCTGGTTGGCCGCGTCTTCCAGATTGATGGTGATCGAATAGCCTTTGACGGGATAGACATTAAGACGATCGCCCAGCATGGCGGCAAATTTGCGCGAATGCACACCGGCGCAGATCACCACTTGATCAAAGACCTCCTTGTGCTGACCGGGCGAGGAGCTGCCTCTTTCATCTTCAACCCGGCTGAAGACCTCTATCTGACCCTGATGGCTGCGCAGTTTTTCCACGACCGTGGAAAGCCGCATCACCACATTGCGCCGCGTACATGCCGTGGCCAATGCGCTGGTGAACTTGTGGATATCACCAGTGAAATCGCTTTCCGTATAGAACCCCCCATAGATGTCCCCCTCAAGCGTGGGCTCAATGCCGCCAATCTCTTGGACCGTGACAGGGCGGCGTTCCAGCCCTCCCTTTTTAAGCAGCGTGGAGACGTTTGCAGCGACGTCGAACTGCTTTTTCGTTTCATAGAAATGCAGGATGCCGGTTTCCCGGTGGTCAAAGTCTATGTTCTCGGCCTTTGCCATCGCAAGGAGCTGGTTCCGTGCGTCAATCGCCCATTTCACAGTCTGGAGCGTGTTGGCCTCATAGTGGGGAATGGCTCTGACAAATTCCGCAAGCCATGAGTATTTGTGCCAGGATGGCTTGGGGTTCATCAACAGCGGTGCGCCGGAGGAAAACATCCAGCTCACCCCTTTGACCATGGTCTGAACGCTGTTCCACACTTCCGCATTGGATGCAGACAGTTGACCGCCATTGGCATAGCTGGTTTCCATGGCCGGATAGGGATTGGCCTCAAACACGGTCACATCCGCGCCCTTCAGGGCAAGCTGATAGGCGGTGGTGATCCCGGTAATTCCGGCCCCGATGACGGCGACTTTAGCATGATCTTTCATGGCACTCCTCCTCGCATTCCCTGCGATTCTAAGTGCCCCCTCTGTCATTGGCCTGAGAGTTTCACACAGCTTCAGCATGAAGCGGTGCTTACACCTTGGGCGGAGGCGTAGAGCCTCGCTTTTCAGAGTTTATTTTACGGTGCGGTCCTGATGCCTGAGAGTTTCCGGGGCGGTTGCTCCTTCGGCGCTACATGATGCAGCTCTCCCGCAAGTTTCTGATAGGAAACTTTTTGCGGGTTGTAAACGGCGTTGTATGCGCGCCCTCCCAGCACGCGTCCAAGCGATCATTCTCTAGGCAGGGGATAATGCCATAACGCTGCTTTTAGAGGCAGATACCACCAACAGCCGCGCCCTGCTGCATCCCGCAGTTTTATTGATATTCGGGACTGCGCCAGGGAAAGGGATCATCCAGCGTAACAAGGCTATCCATCTCTTGGTACACCGGGTCCAACATCCCCAGAAACGGGTAGTTCTGAACCGTAAAAACATTGTGCCAACCAAGGCTCGCGAGCCAAGTATCAACGATGACGCATTCAATTCCCCAAGTGCTGAAGTGTGGCAGTCTTCTCATCTGAATTTCACCACGGCCCGGAATGACCTCTTTGACCGACCCGCCATCCCTGTTCAGGACACAAAAAAGATGCGTTACTACTGCTGTTTTTTTCGGGTTCAACCCACGCCAAGAGACAACTTCAACGCGGAAATTCAAGTTGTTGTCTTCGCAGCCTTTCATCAGGGTATGGCCTGCTGCGTAGCCAAAGTTGGTACATTCGCCAACTTTCTTTTCATAGACCGATTTATGAGCTGACTTGAGCTTAGCGGGGTTCCACGCGGTCGTGGCGCCTGCTTTCATGGCTTTCATTCCGCCGATTGGAATGTTCGGGGGAGCGGTGAAAAGCTGATTTCGTTCATTTGCGAGGCTCAGAATTCGTTTCTTCATCCCGGGCCTGATGCACCCCTCAAATGTCTTTGCATCCGCGCAGGCAAATCCTTTGCAGGCGTTTAACTCGTCTTGCACCGCCCGGATCAAGGGCATGGCGTTGGACGTGTACCTGAAGTTGGCTGCACGTCCCCAACATTCCACGAGACGGCGGAGAGCTGGATCATATTTGATAAGACGTGGGTCGTGTTGAATCCGGCATTTCGATTTTGCGTCATCGATCGAGCGGAATGGTTCAATCGGTTTCCCTCGACGCAGGTAGTCATCGATCTGCCCCTCCATATATTCGCACAATCCTCTGAGCGAGCTGCGTCTCTTTGTGAACTTAGACGTTGCCGACTTAATCTGACCAAGAAAGGCAGCGTACTTTTCCTTTGGCCCCATCGTGTACTCTCGCATCAACTCTCTCCATTTATGCACCCTCAAGGGCTGCCGTTTGTAAGCAACCTCACCGAGATGCGGTTTCCCACACCGCCGGCTCGATGCGACTGACCATTGGTCGGCGCAAGCAACGCAAAAGTTCAATTTTAGATGGAGAGTTTTTTGTCGGGTTCCCGAAACCAGGCTTTAGCTGTGATGCGGAAAATTAGTACAATGGGCTCCAAGATGCCGTTCTCTGGGAAACCGACAGTCTGGCAATACCCCTTCACCCCAGATCAAACCCCTTTGCGCGCACGAATGCGCCAAAGGTTTCCCATTCGGGCAGGGCGTATTGGCGGGTCTTGTCCTCGGACCAGCCATAGGTCTCCGCCTGACCAAACGCCGCCACTCCGCGTTACTGCGCGTAAGGTTTGGCGTACAAGTATAGGTGGTTCACTTTACCTCTATTCTGCTCTTTTTAGAAACAACTGGTTTCCGCCATATCTTCACCCAAATCATACCGAGAACGCCATGTAGTTGCCTTAATCCTATTCATTAGCTCAAAAGGTAAAATAGTGTTCTCACTTTATAAATCGAAAGTAACCGCGCTTTCCACGATGGGAGCAATGCTTGCTGCTCTCACGTTTTCAACCGCATCTGCCACGGCTGCGACGTTGTCCACTGGGCTGACTCAAAATAATGGTCAACGCGGTGTAATGTTCAACATCGCAACTGGTTCCAATGCTTTGGTACTCGAGAGTCTTGAAACCGACTTCTATGCCAACACCACCGCAGACTACGAAATTTACTATACCATCGGTGATTTCACTGCCGTGCAAAACACACCAAGTGCATGGACCTTGCTCGACAGCCTTTCCGGGTTCACCGGCACTACTGGCCTGCAAAGCTGGGATTTTGTTGATCTCCTGCTGCCCGCAAACGAAACCATTGGCCTTTACGTTACCAACACCTCTGGTGGTGGTATCCAATACGCTGACGGAACGGCTGTTGGCAGCACATTGGCAACAGATGGCGACCTGACGATCTTTGGTGGTGTCGGGCGTTCCTATGCGTTTGGCCTCACATTCACGCCGCGCAATTTCGTTGGTTCGCTTGACTACTCTATCGCTGCTGTACCGCTACCCGCTGGCCTGCCTCTGTTGCTTGCCGGTTTAGGCGGGCTTGGTCTCGTTCAGCGCCGCCGCCGGTAACTGTTGAATGAAGCGAAAGCAAATGCGTTCTCTAACACAGGTGCTTCGTAAAAGACGATCTGACCCCGGGCAACAATGCCGGGGTCAGGCCCCCTTCACCCCAGATCAAACCCCTTTGATCTGACAAATTCCCCAAAGGTTTCCCGCTCGGGCAGGGCGTATTGGCGGGTCTTGTCCTCGGACCAGCCATAGGTCTCCGCCTGACCAAACGCAGCCACTCCGCGTTGCTGCGCATAGGGCTGCGCGGCGGCGCGGCGCTGGTCATAATCTGCAATCGCTGCATCCAGACCGTCCTCGTTATAGCGGTCCACATGTACGGTCTGGGTCAGGGGGAGGCGCATCGACATTGGTTGCGCGCCCTCAACAGGGACGCCCAAGGCCAGACCCGCCACCGGGAACACATGATCGGGCAGCCCCAGCAGATCACTGACCGCCGCGGCTTCATTGCGCACCGCACTGATGGGGCAGCAGCCAAGCCCAACCGCCTCGGCTGCTGTGACAAAAGCCGAGAGCGCAATCCCTGCATCCACGGCCGCATTAAAAAACGCATCCAGATGGTCATTGGCAAAGGGATGTCCGCGCAGCGCATGCAGGCGACGCTGGCGCCGGTTGTTGCCACAAAAGACCAGCAGGTTCGGCGCGCCCTGCACCCAGGCCTGTCCTGCCACCAGATCGCAAAGCTGTTGTCTGAGACCCGGATCGCGCAGCACAATGATGTCGCGCTGCTGCAGATCGCTTTTGGTAGGGGAGGCCAGGGCGGTAGCACAGAGCAGCTCGATAAGACCAGGATCTACAGGGGCATCGGTAAACGCCCTGCAAGATCCACGCCGCAACATCCCCTCCAGCACCGCCTCTGCGCCGGTCAGATCAAACGCCGGTGCCTCCGGTCCATAGCGTTCCTGCATCAAACATTCCTTAGGCCACAAAGCTCCAATCAAGGGCGATGTTGGTGGCCGTGTCAATCTGAGGCGCGGTGGTCTCGTA
>CALKJA010000134.1 GCA_937995865.1 uncultured Paracoccaceae bacterium
TTTCTGGGATGGCGGCTTCGCCCTTGATTTAGAAGGGTCTGAGCGTCTGCGGGGCCGTGTGGATGTCTACGATGGGCCGAAGCATTTGTATCAATGTCTGGTCGTCAATTCGATTGCTGAGGATGGCGAGCGGGTGTTTGAGTTTAAATGGCTGACACCTGTGGCATCTGCACCGGCGGCGGATTTTGTGCGGCCTGATTTTGTGCCGGCGGGGCTGATCGGGTCGTAGAACGGCCCTTTGCAATCGTTAATTTTGGACGGGTAAGCGTGCGCTGCATTTACGCGGCGTGCGCGATTTTCATGTTTGCGCGGAGACGAGTGCGTTTGAAGGTTAATGCAGCCGGGAAGGTACGTTTTGGAGAGCAATACTGCGTACAGAATGTGTATGCATGATGTACGCATTGTTTCATGTTTTGGGATAGTTCGTGCGGTGATCGTGCCGTAAACGTTTTGGCAATCATGGTCCACTGCTACCCTTGGATGGTGGTCCGAAATGCTGCTTTGATGTCCGTCGAACCTAACACTCGCTGCGGCTGCAAAACCTTGTGATGGTCAAATTCACACAATGCGGACCTGCGCGCTTACAGTTTTTGTTGCGTTGCGCATGAAGGTCCGGTTATCCGGCGGCGTCGCAGGGTATTTCTGTAAGGCAGTTCGGACGGCTACGACTCCGTTTACCATTAATCGAGTTCACTGATTCTGCTGTTTGCCAGCGCAGAATCGTCCAGTTCTGTAGACGGAACGGTATCAGGTGTCTCATTTTGGACGTTGAATGGCGCCAACAAAGCTTGAATTTGAAGGCCGCCCATCGTTATTGGAACATAAGGATAATGTATCAGCCCACCCCGATATCCTTGAAGGCGTAACAACGTTTCTGTAACACTGGGCCGCGTTGGCGCTGGTGTCTCATCTGCGTCCTCTTCTTCAACCAGATCTGGCAGGTGTTGCGCAAGGCCAAGGATTTCTGCGAGCGTTGGTTGCTTTTGCGCAGCGAGTTCTCCAGCCAAATTTGCAAAGCTGATCAGTTTTTCAGGCGCGGGTCTGCGGCCCAAAAGGCGATCGCTATCGCGCGTATAAGCCTTTTGGGCTTCGTCGACACCCTCTTGACCTGTGCCGATAAGTGGAACGGGTCTGGTTACATATGCCCGTCCCAAATTGACTGCGCTTATGCCTGTATTGATGCCTTGCCCCGCTTTCACAAATGGATGTGCCCAAGGTTCTTGCGCGGTGCGATCAAGGACAGGGCCTGCATAAGAACTGACACCTTCGATCATCTTCGCGGCTAAATAACCGCTACCTGCAACAATGCCCGCCGTTAATACTGGGATAAGCCACGCCGGCGCGGTTGCCAAAACTGTCGTGCTCATCAGGAAGGCCGAAACGGATGTCGCAGCATAAGGGGTCGCAACAGTTAAAGCTGTCTTGCCGACAATCGCCAGCTTGTCGCCAGTGACGTCAGACTTGCTATAATCGCTGACTCCTTTTCCGACCTCATATCCAACACGAGCCACTTCCAATGCGGTGCCGATTCTGTCACCGACTTTGCTGCCTTCGCCGCTTTCGACCTGATCTTTTATGCCTTCCGTGACGTTTGAGGTGGTGCTTTCGGCGGCTTGCTCTAACGCAGCGCTTGTATCGCCCAATTCCGGCGATGGACCTGAGATAGCCCGTGTTGTTTTGCGTCCGGCAAAACGCCCCGCTTTACGGGGAAGATTGAAAGGGCTCATTGGTACGTTTTCTAAGGCCGCAGCGGCCCCAGTGATAAACTGGGCGTTTGCTGCAATCTCTTTTGCCATGTTTTCAGCAGAGGTTTTCGCAGTATCTTTCACTGCCTTGCCACCTGCAAGTTTGAGGTAGTCGCCAATCATACCGCCAAAATAACGTGTCAGACCCGCACCTATGACTGCGTCGAACATCACACCTGCGGCCTCCCTGACTGTCTGGAGCGCTTTGGCGAGGTAGGTATCCTTTAGTCGCGCCGCAATCCGTGCCTGGAGCGTCTTAAGATAGGTCGGCATCCAATCGGGAAGCTCAGGGACATACTGACCAATCTGACTTGCAATGGCCGATACGAGGTGACCTGCATGCAATGTCGCAAAATCACGCGCGGCGTTCAATGCGGATGAGGCATCAATCAATTTCTCGAGCTCGGCTTGTATCGTCGGGTCTTTTAGCGCTTGACCCACTGCCGCGCTCATTAATTCAGCGGCTCCGCCAATCATTGCATCGATGTTTTCAATCGCTGCGTCTTTGCTCTTTTCAATCGCGGCACCTTGAGCAAACCCCAGACCAAATTGCCTTATCAAAGGTCCCCAAAATGCTTGAATCGGGTCTTCGCTCGGGCCCATTTCCGGCTTCTCAGGAATTGTGCGTGCAATTTGGGGGGCCATATGAGCGGCCATGGTGGAAAACGATGCCAAACGCTGTACGGTCGGCGATCCATTTGCTTTATGCTGCAACGTCGCAAGCTGAGAGAATTCAAGGTTTTTAGAAGTCGAAACGGTTTTTGGCTGAGCCAACGGCGGGCTAGAAACTGCTTGTTGGGGGCTCGCGGACGCTCTCATTTGGGCCTCGATCAAAAACAACAGTATATAAAATCAAAAGTTTGTCTGGACTAAAGTGCGCTCAAATACCTCTTAAATCTTAAGCCGCATATCTTAATGACGCAAGAATTTCCTGACCATCAAAGACATATACTTCATGAATGTCCGTTTTCCGCCATTCATTATGCGACGCGGAGCCATGCTCCGACCTACTGCAAATCCCCAAAGGCCTTTTGCAACCGCTCCACTGCCTCCTCGATTTGCGCCTTTGGTGCGCCGAGGTTGAACCGTAGAAAGCTGTCTCCGCCCTTCCCGAACGTTGGCCCGTGGTTGGCAGCGATTTTGGCTTTTTGTTCGACCCGCGCGGTGAATTCTTCCCGGCTCATGCCTGTGTTCGTGAAATCCACCCAAGCCAGATAGGTGGCTTCAAGGTTCATGGAGGCCAGCCCCGGGATCGCGTTGATCCCGGCGTCAAAG
>CALKJA010000135.1 GCA_937995865.1 uncultured Paracoccaceae bacterium
GAACCGAGGCTGACCCGAGATCACCTGTATGGAGCACCCGCCGTCCCATGATGGTCAGAAGAGGTAGGATTTCATCAAACGTTGCCCGCTCACAGCCAGCAAAAATTGAAATGTTTCCTGTATCTGCACGGTGGCAGCCTCCTGAGACTGGGCAGTCAACGGCCGCCCCGCCACGCGCGATTACCTCAGCACCCAGCCGCTTGACCTCTGCCTCATCTGTGGTGGACATTTCCATCCAGATTTTCCCGGGCCCAACAAAAGGCAACATCTGTTGGACCACGGCATCGGATGCAGCCGAGTTCGGCAAGCAGGTGATTACTGCGTCGCAGGATTGCATAAGTTCACCGGGGCTTTGACCATCTACCGCACCAGCCGCCACAAATCGCGCGACCAAACTAGGATCAAGATCATGCACACTAAGCGTCGCGCCATTGCGCAGCAGGCTTCCCGAAAGTTTGCCCCCGACATTGCCCAATCCGATAAAACCAATTTTCATTGTGACGCCCTTTGTGACTTATCTCGTCGCCACATTGCGCAGGACAGGCGCAGGTGTCTATCGCGGTTTTAACACTTCTTTGGATCTGACCATCCGGCGAGCCATTTCAACATAGCTGTCAGCCACACCTTCGGGGCTCAGACGTCCACTTTCGCGGAACCAATTGGTCACGCCGGTTAGCATGGCGATCAGCGCTAAAGTGGCCAGTTTGGTGTCTTTGACATCAAAAACATCCTTACCATCACTCAGGATGGCTTCTAACCGATCCTCATACCGTCCGCGCAAGGCCTCGATCACGGAGAAATTCTCCGGTTCAAGCGCGCGCAACTCCATATAGGAAATGAACACCAGATCGACGCGCCCAAGGTGATATCCAATATGAAAGCGAACAAATCCTTCAAGCGCGGCATCTGGTCTTGCTGCAGGTTCTAAGGCCGCATCGGCCGCGTCTAACAGCGCTACCATGTGCCCGCGCATCAATTCAAAGAGCAGCGCCTGTTTGTGCGGTACATAGTTGTAAAGCGCACCCGCTTGCACGCCCACCTCAGCCGCAATTTGGCGCATAGAGACAGCCGCATAGCCATGCCGCGCAAATAGCTTAAGCGCTGCGTCCTGAATACGTGGACCTGTGATCTCAGAATGGGAACCCGTTTTGCGTGCCATAAGTGACCAGCTAACTGAACACTTGTTCAAATCAAAGCCTTCGCTTGTGAGCGGGGACACTGCGCTTTAATGTGTGGCGGATCGGCAAAAGGAGTAGGCGATGCGCCGCTTTGGGTTCATCTTGATTTTGTGTGCTGGCTGCGCACCGTTTCCGGAACTCGACGGGACGTTGCGCCACGACGTGCAAATGTCAGAATACCCGGCCTTTTTGACAACGGTACAACTGCAGGCGCTGGATCAGGGCATAAGCACGCAACCGCAAGGTGTCTTTGATGCACGGCTTGCACGACTTCGCGCCCGCGCGGCCGCTTTGCGTGGCCCAGTTTTTACATCAGGTGACCGGACCCGGCTTACTGCGACGCCAGGCTGACACCAAAACACTGCGATCGCGACACCAAAGCGCTTTGCCTGTCCAACTCGATTGCAGCCGCGCGCCCCGCGCCGTAAAGGGGGAGCAACGAAAACGCGGATGAAATTGAGACCTATTATGACACAACCATTGCGCATTGCGATCGCCGGGCTTGGGACAGTTGGCATCGGGGTGATCAAAATGATCCGCCAGAATGCCGCGCTAATTGAGGCACGAACGGGCCGCACGGTTGAGATCACTGGCATTTCAGCGCGCTCGCGCGACAAAGACAGGGGCATCTCGCTGTCTGGATATAATTGGGAAGACAATCCCGTCACTCTTGCAACACGCGACGATGTGGACGTGTTCGTCGAACTTATGGGTGGCTCAGATGGGCCTGCAAAGGCTGCGACCGAAGCAGCACTTGCCGCCGGCAAGGACGTGGTGACCGCAAACAAAGCAATGCTTGCGCTGCACGGGCAGCCGCTTGCGGAACAGGCCGAAGCAGCAGGTCAGGTTTTGCGTTTTGAGGCCGCCGTGGCCGGAGGCATTCCCGTCGTCAAGGCATTGACCGAAGGGCTGGCAGGCAACGAAATCACCCGCGTGGTGGGCGTCATGAATGGCACCTGCAACTACATCCTGACACGCATGGAGGCGACAGGCCAAGGCTACAATGTGCTCTTTGATGAATGCGCCCAGCTTGGATATCTTGAAGCCGATCCAAATTTGGATGTGGGCGGGATTGACGCAGGCCACAAGCTTGCGATTCTGGCATCCATCGCCTTTGGAACGCAGGTAGATTTCGACGCAATGGAATTGGAAGGCATTCAGCGCATCACGCTTGAAGACATCGCTCAAGCCGCCGATATGGGGTATAAGATCAAGCTTCTGGGTGTGGCGCAACTCACCGGACGTGGTCTTGAGCAGCGGATGTCGCCCTGCCTTGTGCCAAATACGTCGCCTCTTGGTCAGCTGGATGGAGGCACCAATATGGTGGTGCTCGAAGGTAACCACGTGGGCCAAATCGTGCTGCGTGGTGCTGGTGCGGGCGAAGGGCCAACAGCCAGCGCCGTGATGTCAGATATCATTGATATTGCACGTGGAACCCGGCTTTCGACCTTTGGGCAACCGGCTACGAGCCTAACATCCGCAACACCAGCGCGCGCTGTGACGCCTGCGCCCTATTACCTTCGGATGAAGCTGATGGATAAACCCGGAGCGTTGGCAAAGGTCGCGGCGATCCTTGGGGATTGTGGAGTGTCTATAGATCGTATGCGTCAATATGATCACGATGACGAAGCGGCTCCCGTGCTCATCGTGACTCACAAGACAACGCGCGCCGATATCGACGCAGCACTTGCTGCATTTGCGACAACGGATGTTGTGCACGGTGCCCCGGTCACACTACGCATCGAAGAACTCTAACCGCAAATTTCACTTGGTGGTTTTGCGCGCGCGGGGCAATCTTAGACCATGCGCGCTCTTTTTCTGTTCCTTTTTCTGATGCTGCCTCTTGGGGCAACCGCTGATCTCATTGCAGATGGTTTTGTGGCCGCCCAATTGGCGACCTCATCCTCAGCGGGAAGCGCCTTGCGCCAAACAGCGACCCGCCGGGCCGAGGGAGACGGTCCACTGGCGGATCTTCTGCGCAGCAGGCAGGCCGCATCAAACCGCGCGGAACGTCTTGAGCGCGATCTTACTGCCGCAGATCGTGATGATCCCGCACGAGTGATCCGGCTTGCCGGAGAGGTCGAAACCGTCCGCACTCAGCTTACCGAGCTTGATGCAAAGATCGCCGAGAACTTTCCGGGTTTCGCCACCTTCTCCCAGCCGCAACCATTAGACTTGGAAAGCTCCCAGCAGCTTCTTGATGCGGACGAAGCTTTGGTCTTTGTTTTCACCGGTGCACATGAAACCCATGTATGGGCGCTCACCACCGATCAGGCTGCATGGTATGAGATTGGGCTAGGCGAGGATGCAATATCGGATGCAGTCCAGCAGGTGCGGCAATCGCTGGGACAATCTGCACTGCTGCGGGCTGCAGCCCCTTTGGAAGATGACCCAGAACCCAAGACCTTTACAACCTTCGACTTTGAGATGTCTTGGCTGATTTATCGGGAGCTTTTCGCGCAGCTTATGCCTTTGTTGGAGGCCACCGAGCACGTCTATTTTGTACTAGACGGACCATTGTCTGCATTGCCTGTGTCGCTCTTGGTTACGGACGAGGTGCCATATGCGGGTCAAATGACACCACAGGCTTTTCGCGAAACGCATTGGATGTTTCAACGCTTTGCTATAACCGTATTGCCTTCGGTAGAAAGCCTCGCCTTGATAAAAGGGCAAGCTCCGCGCCCGCGCGAGAACCTGCACTTGATAGGGTTTGGCGATCCTTTGCTAACAGGCGGGTATTGGCCGGGCCGTGGTCGCAGTGTGATGAAAGGTGCGTTGGCTGATCCAAATGCCTTGCGCGCACTTGCCCCCCTGCCTGCCACGCGCCGCGAGTTGCGGCTGATTTCGTCAGCCTTTCCAAAATCTGAGCTTTATCTGGCTGAAGACGCAACAGAAGCCACCCTGCGCTCAGCGGATCTAGGCGCGGCAGACGTTTTGGCTTTCGCAACACATGGGTTGCTGACCGGTGAACTTGAAGGCCTGTCTGAACCTGCGCTGGTTTTAACCCCACCCGATATCGCCGCGCCCTTTAATGATGGGCTTTTGACGGCAAGCGAAATTGCTGGCCTTGATTTGAACGCCGATTGGGTGGTCCTGTCTGCCTGCAACACCGCCGGCGGAGATGGCCGCCCTGATGCTGATGGTCTGTCTGGATTGGCGCGGGCGTTTCTTTTTGCAGGCGCGCGCACCCTTGTTGTATCTCATTGGCCCGTGCGGGACGATGCAGCAGCCCAGCTTACGACCGATATGTTCCAAACATGGACGCACGCACCGGATCGCCGCAAGGCCACCGCATTACAAATAGCGATGCAAGCCATGTTAATGGACGATAATGACCCCTCTTTGGCGCATCCGTCAGCATGGGCACCCTTCATTCTTGTAGGGGACGGCGGATGAAACACCTTGCGCTCTTACTGTTCGGCCTTTTGCCAATTCCGGTTGCGGCGCAAAACTTTGACGATGTCATGGCGCGGATTGAGATCGCAATGGCCGAGATCCCAGGAAGCAACCGCGCCGCCATTATCGTACTGCAAGAGGAAATTGCGAGCGCCCGCGCTGAGGGGCGACTTGAACCTGATTGGGCCATCTTCTTTGCTATGCTCACAGATGGCGTGCGGATCGATCTGGAGCGCCCAGCCTATGCATTGCAACTCGCGGATGAGGGGTTAGCGCTTTTGACCAACGCCCCAGATGATTTCTTCCGCCCTGCTCTCTTGGCCAGCCGCGCCTATGCATTGGCAGATTTGGGACGTCTTGCCGAGGCCGCGCGCACCTTGGGTTTAGCGTTGCCCGGACTTGCGCTTCATTTCGATGAAAGCACAATGGCAGACTACCGGACGGACGTTGATGCATGGTCCGAAGGTGAGCTGGGCACCCAAAGCATGTCGCCAATTGATCTGGCGCGCCGCAGCCTTGAGGACGCCAGCGATGCATTGTGGGATGGGGCGTATACCAAAGCGATTGTGCTGGCCAGTGCGGCCATCCTTCCGTCAGGTCCAAATGATGGCGCGCATCGTGCGCTTGATGCGCGCGCCGAGATGATCACAGGTCATGCCCATGTCCTTCTTGAGCGCCCGCTTGAGGCTTTCAGCGCCTACCGTCGCGGCCTTGGGCGCTTGTCCAATCTTGAGCCGCAGCTTGGTTTGCCGATTGCCTGGGCGCTGCCAATGGAAGGGGAGCCGCGGGAAACCGCCTTTCTTATGCTTGAGAATGCTGCCACGGTTGCGGTCAATGCGCAGGCGCTGGACGTCGCGGCTTGGTTACGAGATGAAGCTCTCAAAATTGCCCAATCACCTGCAGAACGCGCGGTCCTTTTGACTGTTTCAGCCGGTATCGCTTTTGCGCGAGAGGATCCTCAAGGAGCGCTGGAAACCCTGATCGAAATAAGAGCAGCGGCTCATTCTGCTGGGGATCGTGAAAGTGCCGCGCGGGCTGATCTTCAAACCGAGGTGCTACGTCTTTCGATCGCGCGCGACGCAGGGCAACCGCACCCGCCTGAGCCAATTGTTGTGGCTCTGGGTACCTTGCTAGACGCCAGCCCAACACACACACACCTTTCAACGCTGGCGACCACAACAGATGCCCTGCGGGGGATGAATGCTGCGCCAGAGAGGCTGGAGGTTGCACGGCAAACGCTGCGGGCCGCGCACGCCCGTTTGCTCACCGCAGGTGCTGGCGGTTTTGCAGATCGCGCGGCACGCGGAGCCATCCGCGAGGGGGTCGAAGCCTTCCTACGTGCCGCCCATGACGCGGGCGAATCTGGGCAAGACCCCCGCGCACAACCGGCCAATTGCGCAAAAAGAAACGGCATAGACACCTGCATCTTGGTACGTTCGCGCTAACATCCAGCCAAGTCCTTGCGCCACGCCCCCGGCTGCGTCTAACACCCCAGCCATCCCCAACTAGGACGCTTAAAATGCCCAAGACTTCAGAATTCCACGATCGTATGTTGTCGCTCGGTTTAGCCCGTGTTTCCGAAGCGGCCGCCCTTGCTTCGGCGGATTGGGTCGGACGCGGCGATGAAAAAGCCGCCGACCAAGCCGCCGTAAACGCAATGCGCGAGCAGCTCAACAAGCTCGACATCTCAGGCACCGTCGTCATCGGTGAGGGCGAACGGGACGAAGCCCCGATGCTCTTTATCGGTGAAGAAGTCGGAAGCGGCACGGGCCCCGAAGTCGACATTGCGCTTGACCCTCTCGAAGGAACAACGCTCACCGCCAACGATATGCCAAACGCATTAACCGTGATTGCAATGGGTCCGCGCGGGTCGATGCTGCACGCGCCTGACGTCTATATGGAAAAGCTCGCAATCGGCCCGGGATTTATGCCCAATGTGGTGACGTTGGATATGTCTTTCTCTGAACGGGTAAAACGCATGGCGCGCGCCAAAGCCTGCTCGACCGAGGATATTACGGTCTGTATCCTTGAGCGTCCTCGCCATGAACAGATGATCGAAGAAGTGCGCAGCACTGGCGCCGCGATTCGGCTTATTCCAGACGGCGATGTGGCCGGGGTGATGCATTGCGCAGAGCCAGACCTGACCGGGATCGATATGTATATGGGATCCGGTGGCGCACCCGAGGGTGTTCTGGCTGCAGCCGCGCTCAAATGTATGGGCGGGCAAATCTGGGGGCGCCTATTGTTCCGCAACGACGATGAAAAAGCGCGCGCGGCCAAGGCCGGTGTCACCGATCTTGACCGGATCTACACGCGCGACGAGTTGGTGCGTGAGGATGTGATTTTTGCGGCCAGCGGCGTGACGGATGGCTCCCTTTTGCCAGGGATCAAGCGTGAGGTTGGGTATCTGACCGCAGAAACAATCCTGATGCGCTCTAAAACTGGCTCCGTGCGTCGCATGACATATCGCAACCCTGTGCAGTAATAGCTGTGGACAACCTGGTCCGTCCCCTTGCGGGCGGGCCGGAACATTTGGTAAGTTTTTAGCAACACACCCCAATATGTTGCGCAAATGACCGTCTCTGCTGCCTTTTTGAATGTTGAACGCTCGCTGACCGGGCGACGTTGGGTTGGCCCAGATCCTGCTTTGATCCGCTTGAGTGAAGCGATGGTGCAGCAGACCGGGCTGCCAATGTCGCTTGCTGCGATCCTTGCCAAACGGGGTGTGCCCCCCCAAGAGGCCGCTGGTTTTCTGGCGCCGGCTTTGCGGGACTTGCTACCGGACCCACGGGGCCTGCGAGACATGGAAACCGCCGCCGCACGTTTTCTTAAAGCGGTAAGAAACTGTGAACATATAGCAGTGTTCGCCGATTACGATGTAGATGGCGGCACATCGGCTGCGCTCTTGATCACGTGGCTGCGAGAGCTGGGACGCACAGCGACGCTCTATATCCCGGACCGCATCGATGAGGGCTACGGCCCCAACGAGCCCGCGATGGCGCAGCTTGCCTTGGCGCATGATCTTATCATCTGCGTGGATTGTGGGACGCTGTCGCATGGGCCAATCGAAGCCGCGCGAGGCGCAGACGTCATCGTCTTGGATCACCACTTAGGGGGGGAAACGCTGCCCCCTGCCCTCGCTGTGGTGAACCCGAACCGACAGGATGAAAGCGGTGACTTGGGGCATCTATGCGCTGCGGCTGTTGTGTTTTTGATGCTGGTTGAGGCGGGCCGGCAGATGCGTGAAAGCGGCGCGAAGCCCCCAGATTTGATGTGCCTTTTGGATCTTGTGGCCCTTGCTACTGTTGCAGACGTTGCTCCGCTTACCGGGGTAAACCGTGCCTTTGTGCGGCAGGGTCTCAAGGTAATGGGGCAACGGCAACGGCTTGGCCTGCGGGCGCTTTCGGACAGCGCGCGACTTGATACTGCACCGCAAGCTTATCATCTTGGCTATGTTCTTGGGCCACGAATCAATGCCGGAGGACGGATTGGGTCGGCAGATCTTGGTGCGCGGCTTTTGGCAACCACGGACCCCAACGAAGCGGCAGCCATTGCAGCTCGGCTGGAAGATCTCAATACTGAGCGGCGCGATATAGAAGCTGCTGTGCGTGTCGCCGCATTGGAGCAAGCTGAAGAGCGCGGCTGTGAGAGTGGTTTGGCTTGGGCCGCTGGGGATGGTTGGCATCCTGGCGTTGTGGGCATTGTAGCTTCGCGATTGAAGGAGGCAACAAACCGACCGGCAATCGTGATTGGTTTTGACGGGGATGTCGGCAAAGGCTCTGGCAGATCGGTGAGCGGCGTGGATCTCGGCGCCGCGATCCAGCGACTTGCCTCAGAAGGGCTAATCGAGAAAGGTGGCGGCCATAAGATGGC
>CALKJA010000136.1 GCA_937995865.1 uncultured Paracoccaceae bacterium
GGTCGTAGATGTTTGAAAACTATAAGATTGAACGGGTCCTCCGACCGATATCATTTCGGATGAATCCCACTTGCTTGCGCGCCTATCAGGCATGTCGATGTAAGAGAATTTTCTCAGTTTGATTGAACCGTCCAAACCCGCAAGTACTACATCGTAATTCGATTGCGAGCCGTTTGCGGCAGCAACCTGCAGCAAGCGATTTTGTTCTTTGAGTTCAGAAATCTGAACCCTTGAATGCAGCGACGAAACCTCCGTTGCTTTCGCCCAACCTATTGCCGGCTTGCTCTTAATGGCGTGAAGAAGAGCATAGGTAACCTCCTTCCCAAGCTGATCAGAATTATCCCAAAATGCCACCATCCTAGAACCCTGCATTTTGGTTCGGAAACCAAGCAGCTTTGTAAGTTTTTCCTCGCCCTCATCAGCGAGCGAGGTTGGATCCCGATGCAACAACCGAATGATAGGCTTCCCGACGCTTACCGCATAATCATACTCCATTTCCGTATAGCTCAGTCCCGTCTCGGGATGGATTGTTCCATACCGCCCTGCTGAAATGATGATGTAGTAGTCTGATTGGTCGATCACCGTTTTAATAAACTCAAACTGCTCTTCATCAGCCGCAGGGAAAAGCTCCATCCCGGCCGGAAAGCAATCCGCACGGAGAAGAGCTTGGCTCACCTCTTGCCGCGCGCCTTCGAGGTCTTCAAACGTCGAGCTGATAAAAACCTGATAGCGCTTTTCCATTTGCTCTTCCCTTTTTGACCCACTTCCCATGCTGGGGTCTTCCATGCCGATTGGCAACTCAGTTCGATCACTCTTTCCCAATGACCCGCCTTCTTCCCCCGGCGGGTTCTGATTGGCTTGCTGCTTGCACAGTAGATGCCGCGCGTTTCACCTCTGCCCGCCAAAACCGTTAACGAAATGCGTTTCAGAAAATCGTCTGTATGGGATGTGCATCAAATGTGCATTGATTGTGCCTGCGGCCCCCTGACGCTGGTGCCCAATTGTTAACGGGCCGAACTGCGGGTAGTCTGCCTCTATGACCCAACCTCTTTTGATCGAATTCGGCATGGGCACATCTCTGCGCCGACAAGACTATACCGAGGCGGCGCTGCGCGCCGTTCGGGACGCGCTGTGGCACAACTCCATCAATCTGGCAGAGCTGTTTGGCGTTGATAAATCCGCGATGCGGCTGGACGTGCAAATCGCGGTTCAGCATCCCGATGCGGTGGATAAAAGCGCCATCATTAACATTTTCCCTTATGGTTCTCCGACGATCACAGTGGTGAAGGGTGGGCTGGATGTGCCGCGCCCAGATGGCAATCCAACGGTCATCGCCAATGCCGCGATCCGCGTCGCGCTGGAGGGAATTGCATGACAGATCAACGGTTTATCATTGAAATGGGCATGGGCAATGACATGTATGGCGCCGATCAGACCAAGGCGGCAGGCCGCGCGATCGAGGATGCATTGCGGCATTCATCAATCCCGATGTTTGAAGTTCTTGGCATCAGCCATGACGAGATGCGCGTTGCGGTGACAGTGGGTGTACCTGATCCTGAAAGCGTGGATTGTGCGGCTCTTGAGGGTCATCTACCGCGCGGGCAGGTCACCGTGACCGCCGTTGAGGGCGGAATGCGTGTGTCAACCCCGGCCCATGCGGATGGTATCATAGTGGCCACTGCGGCGGTTGAAGCCTATCTTCCTCCTCAAGCCCTTCAAACTAAGGAAGAATAATGGCCTCTTATCATTTGCTTGGGATCAGCGGATCCCTCCGTTCCGCCTCAACAAACACCCAATTGGTTCAGGCCGCAAAAGCCGCTTTTGACCCCGAAGAGTTTACTCTCGCAAGCCTTGACCTGCCACTTTACAACGGGGATCTCGAAGCCGCGTCTGGCATTCCGGCATCTGTGCAAGTGTTGGCCGATCAGATCGCAGCTGCGGACGCGGTGGTGATCTCAACCCCGGAATATAACAAGATGCTTTCGGGTGTTTTGAAGAACGCGTTGGATTGGGTGAGCCGCACAAAGGGTGGCCCTTGGAAGGGCAAGCCCGTGGCTGTCATGTCAGCAGCCGCGGGGCGTGCTGGCGGCGAAAGGGCACAGTGGACGTTACGGCTTGCGCTCAATCCGTTTGGTCCTCGTGTGATCCCCGGACCTGAGCTGCATCTTGCTGCAAGCTCAGAACAGTTTGACGAAAGCGGAGCGCTGAAAAGTGAGCAATATCAAGGGACGCTTGAGGCTTTGATGGCCGCTTTGCGCGCTGAGATCACCTGAGCCAGATGTCTCTTTGGGGCGGCTTGATCAGTTATCGGATACCCGAAATCCGGCTGGAATCTGGTCATCGCCATTTAGCAAAAGTGCAGCCATCACGTCACCGACTTTGGGTGCCATACCAAAGCCGATCTTGAAGCCCCCATTCGCAATAAAGTGCCCCTTGTGTGTGGGGTGCGGGCCCAGCATCGGTGCGCGGGATCTTGCGCGCGGTCGCAACCCGGCCCAACGCTCAAGCACTTGCGCGTTGGCCAAAACCGGCAGTGCCGTGCGGGCACGCGCGATTACATCGTCCAATAGCGCGTCTGGCCTGTGATGAGTGAACTCACGCTCACTTGTTGAGCCCACGGCGACAGTTCCATCGTTGTGCGGGATGATATGCAGACCGCCTGCGTAAAGCTGTGGCAAACCGGCCGCATCATGCTTGAGCAGCGCCGCCTGCCCTTTGACGGCCACGCCAACCATACGCCCCGCTTCGGCGGATAGACCCTCAAGCCCTGACACGCCCGTCGCCCAGACGACCTGCCCTTGGTCTGATCCCTCACGTGCAATCAGCCCGCCCATACGCTCAACCGCGATCGCCAGTGCATGGGTGGCAAGGCGCGGGTTAATGAGCGCGCTCAAGCTGTCTTCGATCACAAATCCGCTGCTGCTTTGTGGCTCCCATGGGGCGCCGGTGCATGGCCGTACAATCCAATCTGCCTGCCCTTGCCACAAAGCACCTGCCCCTTTTGCGCGAGCATGTGCCAACTCAAGTGTATGGCCATCCGCAATAGGCTGTACGCGACCGTTGCGGGCGTATCCCGTTGGCATGCCGGACAATTCTTCGATCTCCGGCCAAAGATTACGGCTCTTAATCAAGCTTTCGAATTGAAACTGCTTCTTAGGGTTCCAGTTTTCAGGCGTATGCGGCGCCAGCGCCCCTACGATTCCGCCAGACGCCCCTGCCGCCACACCACCGGGATCGATGACTTGGACCCGTGCCCCACGCTCAAGGCAGGCGTAGGCCACGCTGAGCCCAAACACCCCGGCACCGCGCACTGTGATTTCATATGTGGACAAGCGCCGCGCGCCCCCGTTACCTGCTTCATATAACGATCTAGAGCACCCACCCAAGATGAGCCACCCCACACCTCATGCGCTAAGCTGGCACGACAATGGCGTGCCTTTTTCTGATCAGTTCGATGATCCGTTCTATTCAGTGGATAACGGGCTTGAGGAAACACGGCACGTGTTTTTAGGCGGCAACGATCTGCCCGCGCGCTTTCAAGACGGGTTTCATATCGCGGAGCTTGGTTTTGGCACAGGGTTGAACCTTCTAGCCGCCGCGCAAGCTTGGCAGGCCTCCGGCATCCAAGGAACGTTGCAGTTCACAAGCTTTGAGGCTTTCCCTCTGTATCTTGAGGCGGCGCGCCGCGCGCATGCGAACTTCCCTGAGGTTGCTGGGCTCGCTGCTGAGCTTGCCCCGCTATGGTCAGGTGATGATCGCGTAGATCTTGGCTGGCTTAAAGTCCACATCATTGCAGGCGACGCGCGGAGCAGCCTGCCTGCATGGGGCAGACAGGCGGATGCGTGGTTCCTCGATGGGTTTTCGCCCGCCAAGAACCCCGAACTTTGGGGCGGCGATCTAATGCGTTCGGTCGGGCGACAGACCGCGCCGGGTGGCACCTGCGCAACTTACACCGCCGCCGGATTCGTGCGACGCGCGCTTGAGGCTGGAGGGTTTAAAATCGAACGTGTCCCCGGTTTTGGCCGAAAACGACACATGACCCGAGGGGTGAAGAAATGAGCGATAATCGTCTTGGCATCGCGCTTATGGTCGCCACCACCTTTGTTTTCGCAATGCAAGACGGGATAAGCCGGCACCTTGCCGGGGAATACAACGTTCTGATGGTCGTGATGATCCGGTATTGGTTCTTCGCAGCCTTCGTGATCACGATAGCGGGCCGCAATGCAGGGGGCGTGCGCGCGGCTGCACGTTCAACGCAGCCAGGTCTGCAAATCGGACGTGGTCTGCTTTTGGCGGCTGAGATCTGTGTCATGGTCGCAGCCTTTACCGTGCTTGGTTTGGTAGAGAGCCTTGCGATATTTACCGTCTATCCACTACTGGTCGCTGCACTTTCCGGCCCGATCCTTGGGGAGCGTGTGGGCCCTTATCGCTGGGCCGCAATTGGGATCGGCTTTGTCGGCGTGTTGATCATCCTACAGCCGGGATTTGCCGTCTTTTCGCCCTATGCAATCATTCCGCTTGTCTCAGCTGCGATGTTCGCGGTGTACGGTTTGCTCACACGTTTTGCCGCGCGGCGCGATAGCGCTGCCACATCGTTTTTCTGGACAGGCGTTGCAGGTGCGGTGGCGATGACCCTTGTCGGGGTGTGGTTCTGGGAACCGATGACAAGACCTGATTGGGCTTGGATGGCCTTGTTATGCGTGACGGGCGCATTTGGTCATTTCCTTTTGATCAAATGCTATGAGGTCGCCGAGGCGAGCAGCGTACAACCTTTTGCTTATCTTCAACTCGTCTTTGGCGCCGCATTGGGTGTGAGCGTTTTCGGTGAGGTGATCCGCTGGAACGTGGCTCTGGGTGCGGCGATCGTTGTGGGTGCCGGGCTATTTACTCTGTGGCGCGAACGGCGGGTCGCATCTGGGGCCTAAGGCTTACAGCTACGGCAGAGGGGGGCGGGGGAGGCAGTGCAATGGCTCTAAGCTGTGCGCCTGTTGGGCGCACGCCGCGCAGTTCTGCTTTGAAGCGCAAAGGCTCAACCTGACCGCTTAACCGCGCACGATACACCGGCAGGCTTTCAGTGACCCGCATCACATAGTTGCGGGTTTCGCGAAACGGAATGTGCTCAATCCAATCAACGATGTCGAGCCGTCCAGTGCGTCCCGTACGCGGATCGCCGCGTTCCTCCATCCAGCGGTTCGCACGGCTTGGCCCTGCGTTATAAGCCGCCGCGATCAGTACGGGTGAGTTGCCAAAGGTGGTCTGCAGTTCCGTCAAGTAGGTTAGCCCAAGCCGGGCGTTATAGATGGGATCGGAAAGCAAGCGTGCAGGCTCAAAAGCGATGCCCATATCACCCGCCATTTCCTTGGCAGTCGGGAGCATCAACTGCATAAGACCGCGTGCGCCGACGCCCGATGTCACCGCTGGATCAAACTCCGATTCACGCCGCGCGATCGCCAAAGCAAGCTCTGGCGCTACCGAGCCTGTTTCATTCGCCAATGGGTGCAGCGCGTAATAAGGGCCTTCGATCACCTGTCCATATTGTACTGCACGCTTTGCGATCATCACTTGCAAGTGCGGTTGACCCATTTCCTCAGCCATTCGTGCGAGTTGGCCCATCTGAGCGCGATCAAGGCTTTCGGTCAGATGGGTAAGGAACCGCTCGCCTAAATTCAGATCGCCGGCGGCAAGCAGCAGAATCGCCGCTTCGTATACGGAGGAACCGACAAACGGTGCGGTCCGCCAGTCTGGAAATGCTTCGCGGCCTGTAAGACTTTGGTCCATTGGCAGCCCTGCTTCTTCCGCAGCCAGCAGCCCATAGAATGCTGTTTGATGACGGGCGGCACGGCCGTAGTCTTCAGCAGCTGCAGACGTGTTGCGTACAAAGGCATGAGCACGCCCCTGCCAATACTGACCACGCGCAAGGGAAATGGGCGTATCAACTGCCGCTTCCATCCGTTCAAAATGGCGCAAAGCGGTGTCTGCGTCACCCAACTTGCGCAGGGCAAGATACCCCGAAAGCCATTCAAGATCCGCAAAGTGAGACCCCTCGGTCAACCCGTGATTCGATGCGATGCGATAGGCGCGGCGGTTTTCACCTGCGCGCATGAGCATACGCGCATACCGGCGGCGCAAGTTTCCCCAACGCTCTGGCTCACCCAGATTTTCTGTACTTTCCAAGAGCGCAATCGCATCATCCGTCCGTCCCCGATTGGCCCGCCACAAGAACCGTTCATAGGCAAGTCCGGGATCACCAGCGAGCGCTGCAGGAACTGCATCGATCACCGCATTCAGCCCATCCCGATTTTCGCGCACGGCAATCCGCGCCTCAGCCAATGCGCGCTGATCGTTCGGCAAAACGGTTAGCAAACGCTCTGCTTCATTGGTCAGCCCACGCCACAAAAGGAAATCAACACGATCAACCATGTGATCCGCCACCACGCGACCGTGGCGGCTAAGAAATTCGGTTTCTTCTTCCAAAGATAGCGAAAGAGTGGTCCAACCCCGCACCACTTCGACCCGCCCGTCTTGCCCGGCTGCGCTCAGGGCGTCGGCCAGCCGTAGGCTTCCGTTTCCGGTGCGTGGCAATTGCGCCGCAAAGAAATTGAGAACCTGTGCAGGCGGAGCGCCCTCTGGGATCGCGTGTTCGGACCGTTGACGCAGATATGGCAAACCCGGCCAATCCGAGCGGCGTTCAAGAAACTGTTGCGCTTCACGGAAGCTGCCCTCTTTCGCGCGCAGCCGGTGCCACATGATGATATCCTGCGCCACCGGTCCCGCCAGACGCGCTTCATCCGTTGCAGTGATCCAATCACCCGCGTTGCGCGCCTCAAGGGCCCGCTTGAGCGCTTCGGTGGGCTGGGCGGCGGCCGCAGCCCCCAATAGAACGGCCCAGTACGCGGCCAAAACGATGAAAATGGGGCGCATGCCGGCCCTCTCTTTGCTGCTCATGTCAATTAAGGTGGGGTGAACACCGGCCAAGGGCAACTGACAATCTTGGCAATCTGCCCTGCGCACTCTAGGGTCCGCGCGATTTCGCCGAGCAAATGCCGCTTCGGTGGGTCAAGTTATGACAAAGGAAAACGATATGTTCAAAGGCTCGATGGTCGCTCTTATCACCCCGTTCAGCAATGGTGCGGTGGATTTTGATGCGCTCAAACGTTTGGTCGATTGGCATATCAAGGAAGGCACCCATGGGCTCGTGCCGGTTGGTACAACTGGCGAAAGCCCGACCTTGACCCACGCCGAACATGACGCCGTCATCCAGGCTGTGGTTGATCAGGCCGCCGGGCGTGTGCCTGTGATCGCTGGTGCAGGGTCCAACAACACAACCGAGGCTGTACGTCTGACCCAAGCCGCTAAGGACGCGGGCGCTGACGGTGCCCTTGTTGTGACGCCCTACTATAACAAACCAACACAACGCGGGCTCACTGCGCATTTCACAGCCTGTGCAGACGTTGGTCTGCCAATCGTGATCTATAATATCCCACCTCGCTCAGTGATCGATATGGTGGACAGTACTATGGCGGAAATGGCCAAGCACCCGATGATCGTAGGTGTCAAAGATGCCACTGCGGATTTGGCCCGCGTCCCAACGACCCGTTTGTCCTGTGGCACCGATTTTGCACAGCTCTCGGGCGAAGACGGCACTGCGGTTGGGTTCAATGCTATGGGCGGCGTTGGCTGCATCTCTGTCACGGCAAATATCGCGCCCGCTTTGTGCAGCGCGATGCAAACCGCCACGCTTAACGGCGATTATGCCAAGGCTGTTGAGATTCAGGACAAGCTGATGCCGCTCCACCAAGCGGTGTTCACCGAGCCGGGTCTGTGCGGTGCAAAATACGGAGCGTCCAAATTGGGCCTTTGCTCAGACGATGTTCGCTCCCCACTTGTCACGCTCAGCGATGAAACGAAGTCCAAGATGGATGCCGCAATGGCCCATGCCGGCCTAATCTAAACGGCCTACGCTGCTAAGGCTGCCTGCGTGAAACATGCGCGCAGGTGGTCTGCGGCAGCGGCGGCGTGGTTCGGCAAATCTTCCTGCATGAGCAGGCACAGCTCATAGCGTGGCAGCGCTGGTAGACCCACCGTTGCAGGCACCTCTTGAACACACCCGCCCAACGCACTGATCGGGATCGGCGCAACGGCCAAATCAGCCTGGATAGCTGCCAACTGCCCCGCCAGATGACCAGACTCCAACGCGATCCGATAGGGGCGGCCTGTTTTCTCTAACCCGCTAAGCCCGGCCTTGCGCCACGCGCAACAGTCCTGCCACACCGAAACCGGGATTGGCGTTTGCTCAGCCGCGATCCCCCCTGTGCAACCCGCCCAAACAAGCTGTTCACTAAAGAGCATTTCGGCAGGCCGCTCATCGCGTTGGTCTGGCAAACGTGTGATCATCGCAATATCAAGCCGCCGTTCCGCGATCATCCGCAGCATTGGTTCTGTATTGGCCACGGTTGCGTTCACAATGACCCCAGGGTGCGAGCGCGCAAATCGGCGCAGAAGGTCAGGAAGGTGCCGCTCTGCAACGTCGTCTGGAATACCAAGCCGCACGGTCCCCGAGATATGTTGCTGGTGAAAGCCCGCCATGAGCTCCTGATTGAGGGCAAGCATTCGGCGAGCATGTGCAAGAACCGTTTCACCGTCCTCTGTCAGAGTCACCGTCCGGCTATCGCGTGCAAACAATGAGCGGCCCACTGCCTCTTCCATCTTCTTGACCTGCATCGAAACGGCGGAAGGCGTTCGAAACACAGATTGCGCGGCAGCTGAGAAGTTGCCCGTTTCCGCGATGGCAACGAAGGTCCGCAGGAGATCAAGATCAAGTGTGGGCAGCATTACGTTATCTTTCATATTTTCTGACAGAAGCCATAACTTCTTTTCGTTTTCCTAACAAGAGTCGCGTCGCTAAGTGTTTCTCAGACACCAAAGGAGCACTGACATGACTGACTTACCCTTTTCCTCCGCTCGCAGATTCGCCGTACTTACCGGGCTTCAGATGTTGCTTGCGCGATTAGGCACCCGCCCGAATTACCTGTCCAATCGGCTCCGTCGGGATGCAGGTTTGAACGCAATGACCTCATTGCCGCCGTTGTCTCAAGACGCCGCAACAACGCTAAACCTGATGTACTTGGGCCACCGCAGCTAAGCCGACCCTTGCCTGCAGGGGGTTGCCCGCCCTATATGCGCCCGATGGCCAAAAACTCTGATCCCGAAAATTACAAAGTAATCGCTGAAAATCGGCGTGCCCGGTATGATTATGCCATCGAAGATGATCTTGAGGTCGGCGTCATCCTCGAGGGGTCAGAGGTAAAATCCCTCCGCAAGGGTGGATCAAATATCGCCGAAAGCTATGCCGAGGTCGCTGAAGGGGAGCTTTGGCTCGTTAATAGCTACATCGCGCCTTATGAACAGGCCAAGATGTTCCGTCACGAGGAACGAAGAAAGCGCAAGCTTCTTGTGTCCCGCAAGGAGCTGTCCAACCTGTGGAACGCGACCCAGCGCAAGGGTATGACCCTTGTCCCGTTGGTGATGTATTTCAACCATCGCGGGCTGGTGAAGATGAAAATCGGCATCGCCAAAGGCAAAAAGAACTATGACAAGCGCGCGACGGAAGCGAAGCGCGATTGGGGCCGCCAAAAAGCGCGCCTGCTGCGTGACAACTAAACGCTGCACCGCCTGCGGTTAGCTTCCTTTCTAGCTGGGGCAAGAGACGATCGTCCCAACAACGGGGAAAAATTACTGAGCATTTCCATTTTTTGGGGATTTTCGCATGGCTAAGTTGTCATCGAAGCCCGGAGGGTCACGGGCAAACTGTTTGTAACCCGACCCGTTTGTTTAAAGGAAGTCTCATGGAACTCATTATTGGTTTGATCTCAGGCGCCGTTGGCGGAAACGTTGCGGGTACAGCGGTCAAAGGCATCGACCAAGGCACGCTCGTCAATTCGATCGCTGGTATTGTTGGTGGCGGTTTGGGTGGTACGATCCTTACGGCCTTGGGTGGCGGTGTGCTGGCAGGCGGCGGCTTGGACCTTATGGGCATCATCGGACAGGTTGCATCTGGCGGTGTTGGCGGCGGTTTGGCTCTTACTGCTGTAAGCGCTCTGCGCAATGTGCTGACAAAGTAAAACAGCATTTTATCTTAGCGGTTGGGCTTTGGCCCGACCGTCATAACGGGCGTGGCCATATTAGCCTGCGCCCGTTTGCATGTTCGGAGTTTCCCCAAAGACACTCTCGCCCGCTTGCGAGCACGGTGCAACAGGCGTAAGGCAGACGCGATCAAAGTCTAAATCAGGCGGAGCCTGCACGATGCGCGACGACAATCCCCGGCAACTGGTTTCAACCCTGTGGTTGGCCGACCATCTCAAGGACCCGGACCTGCGTATTCTCGATGCGTCATGGTATCTGCCGGGATCAGACCGTGATGCACGTGCTGAATATGATGCGGCCCATATCCCTGGGGCGCGGTTCTTTGACATCGACGATGTCTCAGATCATCGAAGCGAATTGCCTCACATGGCTCCGCCGATGGAGAAGTTCATGAGCCGCCTGCGCAAACTGGGCGTCGGTGATGGTCATCAAGTGGTGGTATATGACGGAAGCGGCATCTTTTCGGCCGCACGAGTGTGGTGGCTTTTTCGTCTGATGGGCAAAAAAGATGTCGCTGTTTTGGACGGAGGCTTTCCAAAGTGGCAGGCTGAAGCGCAACCGATCGAGGATATGCCGCCAATCATCCGCGACCGCCATATGTCTGCCAGCCTCCAAAACCAACTTGTGCGCAATGTCACACAGGTGGCGATGGCTTCGAAGCTGGGGGACCACGAGATCATCGATGCCCGCACGCCGGCCCGCTTTCGCGGAGATGCCCCAGAACCCCGCGAGGGATTGCGCGCTGGGCACATCCCCGGCGCCAAGAATGTGCACTATGCCACACTTCTGAAGGCCGACGGCACAATGAAAGCGCCCGATGCCTTGCGCGCTACGTTCGAAGGTGCAGGCGTAGACCTGTCAAAGCCTGCAATCACAAGCTGCGGTTCAGGCGTCACTGCCGCGATCCTTTCGCTTGCGCTGGAACGGATCGGTAAAACTGATCACGCACTCTACGACGGAAGCTGGACCGAATGGGGCCAGTTTCCAACCCTTAACGTCGCCACTGGAGAGGCATAATGCTTAACGCTCTGACCCCACAACCCGCAGACAAAATCTTGGCCCTTGTTGCCGCTTACCGCGCTGACACACGGGACACGAAAATCGATCTTGGCGTGGGGGTCTACAAGAACGCGGATGGTCTAACGCCGGTCATGCGCGCCGTTAAAGCCGCAGAGCAGCGGATCTGGCAAGCGCAAGACAGCAAAGCCTATACAGGTCTTGCAGGCGACCCTGCATTTGCAAATGCAATGATAGGTCTGATCCTTGGCGATGACGTGCCGCGCACGAATGTTGCAGCGGTCGCCACGCCGGGCGGCACCGGCGCAATCCGTCAGGCGTTTGAGCTCGTTCAGATGGCGTCACCCGGTGCAACGGTTTGGATTTCAGCGCCCACTTGGCCGAACCACCCCTCGATCCTGAAATATATGGGCATCCCGATGAGCGAATATCGCTACTTCGATCCTGAAACCTGTGCTGTGGATTTCGACGGCATGATGGCTGATCTGGGTGACATAGCCGAAGGCGACATCGTGCTTTTGCACGGGTGCTGCCACAACCCGACTGGAGCGAACTTGAATCAAGTGCAGTGGGATCAAGTGATCGACGCCTTGAATGCCAAGGCCGCGATCCCGATGATCGACATCGCCTATCAAGGCTTCGGAGACGGGCTGGAAGCGGATGGCGTGGCCGTGCGTAAAGTGGCGGCAGCTTGCAAGCAGTCAATTATCGCAGCATCATGCTCCAAGAATTTTGGCATTTACCGGGAACGCACGGGCATCCTGATGGCGGTGAGCAATGATGCTGCCGATATGGCTTTAGCACAGGCGACATTGGCCTTTCTCAACCGCCAAAACTATTCGTTCCCGCCTGATCACGGCGCGCGGATTGTAACCGAGATCTTAAACGATGCGGCACTGCGCGCGGATTGGGAAGCGGAACTTGAAGACGTCCGTAACGGTATGCTCAAGTTGCGTCGCGATTTGGCCGACGCTCTGCAGGACGCGACAGGCTCCAATCGATTTGGTTTTATTGCTGAACACCGCGGCATGTTCTCGCGCTTAGGGATCACGCCAGAGCAGGTCGAAAAGCTACGCGCTGAGCATGCTGTTTATATGGTGGGGGATAGTCGTATCAACATTGCCGGCCTAAATGCGCAAACGGTTCCTCTGCTCGCCAAAGCGATCGCGTCGGTGCTCTAGATTTGCCAAGGGCGGGGGAAGGATTTTGGGAAATCCTTAAGCGTTTTGCAAAACGCTTCCCTGCCTCAAGGCCGTGACTAGTTCAGGACCGTCAGGCGGCAAAGCACGGTATTGTCCAGCTCCAGATCTTCGCTCCAAATCAGCTGGGCTGTCTCGTCCCAATTGATCTCGTCATATCCTTGCTTTGGGCTGACATCCGACTCGGAGTGTTCTACAGCGGCAGCCCAATCACTATCGTCAAACCCCGGGTCGCTCCAATTGCTTGGCACGTCAGCTTCCAAAAACGCGCAGCTACCTTCGCCCGCAACTGGATCTTCGGATTGCTCACAAGCCCTGTCCAGCGGCGCTCTGTGGACGACAAGGCAGCGCATATTCGCGCTGGTGACAGCAATCAGAGCACCAGAACCCGCATCCATGAACTGAGCGATCAGCCCGCCATCGCCCATTTGCTGGCGGCGCGACCCAATATATTCCAAACCTGAATCATTCTCTTTAAAGTCCATCGCCTTGATCGCAATGGCCATCGGCAGGTCGGCAGAAAACGTGACTGTCTCTTGGTTAAAGGACCTTTCCGTAGTGATCGGCACACTGTCTTCGGCTACTTTCTCACCGTTCACAAACAACTCAAACCAATTGTCAGCCCAGATGTTGGCCGTGATATCGCGCGGTTCTGCGTGGGCAAAACTCGCGGCACCTACGAGAACGACAGAAAGGCATAAGATACGCATAAGAGCTCCTTAGATGAACATTTTGGTCCGGTTTCAACGAAACGCGATTGCAAGATTAGGTTTGATACGCAGTTCTCGCAGAGTTCCGTCGCGACAGGCCAGCACCTAAGCGCGCACCCCTAAAAGCAAAAGCCCCGGTGGAGTACACCGGGGCCTTCAAGTTTAGTCTCTCGAAGGAGATTAGCCTTTGGAAAACTCAGGGTAAGCTTCCATTCCCAGCTCAGAGGAGTCGAGACCTGCGATCTCGGCTTCTTCGCTGACCCGAATACCCCAGATGCCGTTCAGGATGACCCAAACCACGAGGCTAACCACGAAGGCGAACACACCCACGATGATGATCGGAACGAGCTGGCCCATGAACGTTGCATCGCCATTTGTCAGAAGCACGGCCAACGTGCCCCAGATACCGGCAAAAAGGTGAACCGGGATCGCGCCGACAACATCGTCGATTTTCAGTTTGTCGAGGAACGGCACACCGAACACGACAATCACACCACCGATCCCACCGATCAGCGTCGCCATGCCTAGTGTTGGCGTCAGCGGCTCAGCTGTGATGGACACGAGGCCCGCAAGAGCGCCGTTCAGCACCATTGTTAGGTCAACTTTGCCATACATCAGCTGTGTCAGGAAAAGCGCTGCTACAGCACCACCAGCGGCCGCTGCGTTCGTGTTGGCAAAAATGCGCGACACGTCAGCCACATCACCTACAGTGCCCATCGCAAGCTGCGAGCCACCGTTAAAGCCAAACCAGCCAAGCCACAGAATGAACGTACCCAGTGTTGCCAAAGCAAGGTTGGAGCCCAGCATTGGGTTCACTTTGCCGTCCGGGCCGTATTTGCCCTTACGTGCGCCAAGGATGATCGCGCCCGCCAAAGCAGCCCAGCCACCCACGGAGTGCACAACTGTAGAGCCCGCGAAGTCAAGGAAGCCCCACTGGCTGTCCAAGAAACCGCCGCCCCATTTCCAAGACGCCTGGATTGGATAGATGAACGCAGTCAGAACGATCGTGAAGGCCAAGAACGGCCACAGTTTGATACGCTCAGCCAAAGTACCCGAAACGATTGATGCTGTTGTGGCACAGAACATCAACTGAAAGAAGAAGTCTGAACCGGTAGACGCATAGCCGTAATCGTCTGCACCATCGCGCGCGACGCCAACAGCTTCTAGAACTGCTGGACCAAAGGCGCCCAAGTAGCCGCCTGTTTCGTCAGCGCCAATGGACCAGTTGCCCAGTGGATACATCAGGTTATAGCCGATGAGGTAGTAGAAGATCGCTGCAAGAGAGAAGAGTGCGATGTTCTTTGTTAGCTGTGTAGCAACGTTCTTGGAGCGCACCAGGCCGGCTTCGAGCATAGCAAAGCCCGCCGCCATCCAGAACACCAGAAAGCCGCCAATTAGGAACAGCAGAGAGTTAAAGATGAAAATGCTGTCAGAGGAAGCATCCACCCCAGCTTCTTGTGCAATGGCAAGTGTCGGCAGAGCGACGGCCACAGCAGCAAGGGGAAGCGATTTGATAAGTTTCATATCGTCTTTTGTCCTTGAGTTGAGTTCAGACCGCTCAGAGCGCGTCGTCGTTGGTTTCGCCGGTGCGGACGCGCAGCGCGCTTTCCACGTCGAGCACAAAAATCTTACCGTCGCCGATTTTGTCGGTCTTGGCCGTCTTGGTGATCGTATCCACGACCTGCTCAGCCATCGCCGCAGCAACCACGATTTCGAGCTTTACCTTAGGCACAAAGTTCACCGCGTATTCAGCGCCGCGGTAGATCTCTGTGTGGCCTGATTGAGAGCCGAAGCCCTTAATTTCTGTGACCATCATACCGCGTACGCCAAGAGCGGTGAGGGCTTCACGCACCTCCTCGAGCTTGAACGGCTTGATGGCTGCAATGATCAATTTCACGTCATGTCCCCTTCCATCAGTCACATGTCCGCCCCTACGCGGATGCGCCGGTGGCTTGCTGGGAAGAGGGTGTTGAATCTGCCCGATCTTCAAGCAAACGCACTTATTGGGCGGCTCGAAATTGCACGAGGTTGACTCTTTTTTGCACAATTTGTGAGCGTTGCGCGATTTTTGGGCGATTTATGAACGGCCCTTCGGCCAAAAGCCGCTGGTTCGCCTGAACAGTAATTGACCAAGCGCTCCGCATTCTATGCGTTACATCCTGTGCGATTTCCCCTAAGAAAACGTTCAAAGCCGCAGTAAGCGACAAGAGCATGAGCAGTACAGGTAAAACCAAAAAGCCGCTGGTCGCTGACCGCCGGTATCCCGCAAAGACGTCGGCGAAAAAGGCGGCTCCCAAACGGGTTGCGCGCAAGCCTGTCAGAAAACGCAAGACGACCCGCCGCGCTTGGCCGGTCCGTATTGTGCAATGGCTTTTTCGTCTTTTGTGGTCGATCGTATGGCGCGGGACAGTCGCGCTTGGCCTCCTTATCGGCGGTTCAGCATTGTATGTTGCGTTCACGCTGCCGCCATCCTCTGATTTTGTAGACCAGCGCGCACGCGGGTCAGTCACGATGACAGACCGCAATGAAGACGTTTACGCGTGGCGCGGAGATCAGTTCGGCGGGATCGTTTCAACGGATACGGTGAGCCCATATATTCGGAATGCGGTCATTGCGACCGAGGATCGGCGCTTCTATCGGCATTTGGGGATTAGTCCGCGCGGCGTCGCAAGTGCCGTCCGGATCAACCTTTCAGAAGGGCGAGGCCCTCTAAGCGGGCATGGCGGATCAACATTGACCCAACAAACCGCCAAGCTGATTTGCATGGGCACACCGTTTGACCCGGATGTCTGGCCTTCAGAGGCCGCTTATGAAGCCGACTGTCGGGAAGGGTCTGTTTGGCGCAAGGTCCGCGAGGCGATCTACGCCCTTGGGATGGAAATCAAATACTCTAAGGATGAGATCCTTTCGATCTACCTGAACCGGGCCTTTCTTGGTTCCACCGCCCGCGGATTCGAAGCCGCAACACAGCGGTATTTCGGCAAAGCCTCTTCTGAGGCGACCCCCGCCGAGGCGGCTATGCTGGCTGGTTTGCTTGTTGCGCCATCGCGCTATGCGCCTACCAACAACCTTGAGCGCAGCCAGGCACGCGCAGCCACTGTCGTGCGGTTAATGGAAGAGCAAGGGTATCTCACTGACGCGCAAGCCCGCGACGCACAAGCAAACCCGGCTACGCTTTCGGATGCGGCCTCTGCGCGCCGCGGCGGATATTTCGCGGATTGGGTCATGGCTTCCGGCCCTGACTTCTTTACGCGATCCACGACCGAAGACGTTATCCTTTCAACAACCTTTGACCCACGCATTCAACAAGCGGCCGAGGAGGCACTCACGCTTATCTTTGAAACCAAAGTTAGAGCGGGTTCGGAAGCTGAAGCCGCCGTTGTTGTCATGAGCGCTGACGGTGCGGTGCGGGCGATGGTTGGTGGTCGTGAACTAAAGGTTGCCGGCGGGTTCAACCGCGCGACCCAAGCGAACCGCCAAACGGGTTCAACCTTTAAGCCCTTTGTCTATGCGACCGCGATGGAACTGGGGTACGGACCCTTCGATACGGTTGTGGATGAACCTTGGTCGATTGAGGTCCCCGGCTCTGGCACCTATGCGCCCAAGAACTATTCGGAGGAATTCCAAGGGCGCGTGACTCTCACAGAGGCGCTCGCAAATTCCCTCAATATTCCGGCTGTGAAGATATCCGAAAGCCTTGGCCGCGATCTTGTCCGCCGGGTGGCCGAAGATTTTGGCATTCAGTCCAAACTTGCCAATGGTCCGGCGCTGGCACTTGGTGCGTCAGAATCCACCTTGCTTGAGATGACAGGGGCGTATGCCGGAATCCTAAATGGTGGATCCTCGGTAACACCGTATGGCTTGCGTGCGCTGCGCCTGCTGGGCGAAGCAGAACCGCTGATGGGAACCGGCGGCGGAATCGGGGAACGAGTTATTGCCCAAGAGGCCGCTGAAAAACTGACTTACATGATGCACCAGACGGTCATTACCGGATCGGGAAAACGCGCCCAAATCGAAGGGTTTGAAATCGCGGGCAAAACTGGCACCACCCAAGCGGCACGCGACGCATGGTTTATCGGGTTCACGTCAGACTATGTGGTAGGTGTGTGGATGGGCTACGATGACAATCGGCCTTTGACGGGTGTCACGGGCTCGGGCCTTCCAGCAGATATTTGGCGCGAGACAGTTGCGCGCGTGCATGGGACTGTACCGCCAGCGCCGCTGCCAATGGCCCGCAACCTCAAGGCTCCGGTGGCCGCTGCCCCGGCACCAGCTCCGCGTGAACAACCAACGCGCACCAACACAGATGGGGGCGGAGTTGAAGGTGTTATCCTAGATTTGCTTCGGGGTATTCTGGGCGGGAACAATTAAGACCCCGCCCTAAGCTAAGCGCAATGCTGCGCGTTAACCCGCGCGGTTGAGATCGTTGATCAACCCGCTCACATTTCCTTGGTTGCGGTCCAAAAGCGCATTTACTTCTACACGCTCCGTCGCAAGCATATTAACGCCTGCAATCAGCATGTTGACGAAACGGTCCTGCCCGCCCCGATCGCTGACAACAAACGTCACTTCGAAAGGCGATTCACCGCGCAAGAACGCGGTTGTGGAGACTTCATAGAAGCGTCCGGCCTGACGCGCGCCGTTCACATCAATGCTACCACCGACAAACTCGCGGAACCGCTTGCCGTATTTTCGGCTGATATAGCCCTGAAACGCCTTTGTGTATGCGGCAAGCTCAGAGCTCGAAAGGCTGCGCGCAGGTGGGCCAAGCGCCGATCGTGCAATCGCTGGTACATCCCCATAACGGCCAAACACGCCAGCGAAATCACTGATCATCCCGCTCTCAGATTTGCCTGACGCAATGATTTTGTTAATATCTGAGACCAGTGACTGCACCAAAGACTGCGCCTGACGGTTGGTCAGAGCAAACGTTGGGCTTGCCACCAATGCAGCCGCACCAGCCAGCATTGCGCGACGGGTTGGATTACTCAAAATAGAGGTCATCGTAGAGGTCTCCTTGGGTATCCACATCGGTTGCGGACGTATCACCGCCCAGCTCAAACCGACGGTTTTGAAGGTAAATAAGCCGCGCCTGTGCATAGCTATCAGCGCTTTCATACAGGACGCCATCAATGGTGTCGGCAAAGCGGTAGCGGCTGTTAAGTCCGTCCGCCATACGCGTACCCAGCGCATATTCGGATTGCGGCGCTTCAAGGATATGCCCAACCGGGTTGATCGCGATATCAACGACCCGGCCCCATGCATCTCTTGTGGTCGAAGGACCAAAAAACGGCAATTCAACATATTTGCCTTCGCCTGTGCCCCAAACATGCAGGGTTTCACCGAAATCGGTATCAACTTCGGACGTTCCAAGCGGGGTTGCAATATCAACCAAGCCCGCAAAACCAAGCGTGCTGTTGACGATGAAACGGCCTGTATTGTCGGCCGCCCCGGCAAAATTGCCCTGAAGCGTGTTGTTGATGATCTTGCCTGGCAAGCTGAGGTTAGACGCAAAGTTGGACACGCCCGTACGAAGCGGCTCCGGCACTATAGCGCCATAGACTTGCGCTGCCGGTCGCACAGCAACGGTATCTAAGCCTTTGTTAAAGGCATGCATTTTGCGATTCGACGGCTCAAATGGGTCATCTGCACTGGGGCCGACTGCACAGGCGGACAGCGCTGCAAACGCCATAACGGCAAATGCACTCCGCAACTTAACGCGAAAAGGAATGGATTGGGTCAAAGCAACACTCAAATTTTGTCGTTCCAATGCAACACATAGACTCTCTGTTGTCGGTTGACAGAGGTGCAACCGTGCAGCACGTCACGTGTGACGCTTAAACTACATATTCTTTTTGCAACGGTATTATAGTGCCTTCATTCAATGGGCACGGGAACAGGCGGTTACATGCGCACAAGCGAACGCGATAAAGCTGCTGGCCTGAATGAGCTGCGAACAATCCGCAAAGAAAGCCGCGCGCTTTATTGGTTTGTCGGCCTCTTTAGTGTCTTTGTTAACCTGTTGATGCTGACTGGCCCGATCTACATGCTTCAGGTCTATGACCGTGTTCTGGGTTCGCGGTCTATTGAAACACTCATTGCGCTTTCTGCCCTTGTTGCGTTTCTGTACGGAATGATGGGGCTTTTGGATTACGCGCGGGGCCGCGTCATGGGCCGCGTGGGTGCGCGGTTTCAGGCGCGCCTTGATCAGCGCGTCTTTTCTGCCGTTTTAAGGCGCTCCGCAGTTGATCCAAACCCAACAAAAGCAACTGGCCTGCGCGATCTGGAATCCGTTCAACGGCTGCTCACCTCCCCGGTTTTGATGTCAGCGTTTGATATTCCGTGGACTCCGATCTTTGTGGCCGCGATCTTTATCTTCCACCCGATGCTGGGTTGGCTGGCTGTTGCAGGAGGATTGCTTCTTGTTTGCGTGACACTGGCCAATCAATTCCTCACCCGGCAACCGCTTGGGCAAGCGCAAGGCGCACAACTTAAAGCCGAATTGATGGGTGAACAGCTCAGAACTGAAGCTGAAAACATTCAAGCCTTAGGCATGCGTGGCGCATCCTTTGCCCGCTGGTCAACGGCGCGCACAGAGGGCCTGTCCAAGGGTATTACCGCTGCCGATACCAGCGGCTCGTTTCAGTCTTTTACCAAGTCCTTTCGGCTCTTTTTGCAATCAGCGATGTTGGGTGTTGGCGCATATCTTGTTCTTCAAGGACAGCTCACGCCCGGTGCCATGATTGCAGGATCCATCCTGCTTGGCCGCGCGCTTGCCCCTGTTGAACAGCTGATCGGGCAATGGCCGCTTGTGCAGCGCGCGCGCGAAGGTTGGGACAAGCTTGGTGTGCTTTTGACAGAGATCCCGGACGAGGCCCCGCGCACGCCACTGCCCCATCCCAAGGCCCTTTTGGATGTACAGTCAGCCACAATCGTGCCCCCCGGCGATGCACAGGCGGCGCTTCGAATGATCTCATTCACGGTGAAACCGGGACAGGCCTGCGGTGTGATCGGCCCTTCAGGCGCCGGGAAATCCACGCTTGCCCGTGCAATCACTGGCGTTTGGCGGCCAGCCGGCGGGCGCATTCGTTTAGACGGTGCAAGCCTTGATAATTACGAGCCTGACGTGCTTGGCCAATTGATTGGCTACTTGCCGCAAAGAGTGCAGCTTTTTGAGGGTACAATTGCCGAAAATATCGCGCGTCTTTCTCAAAGCCCTGACGCCCAGAAAGTCCATGATGCTGCCAAGAAAGCTGCGGCACATGACATGATCCTGGAATTGCCGGATGGGTATGATACCCGCATCAGCGCAATCGGTGGGCGTTTATCCGGCGGTCAAGTACAACGCATTGGGCTTGCCCGCGCGATGTATGGTGACCCTGTTCTACTGGTACTTGATGAACCGAACTCCAACCTTGATAACGAAGGAAGTCAGGCGCTCAATCAAGCGATCCGTGACTACAAAGCCGATGGGCGTGCGGTTATGATCATGGCGCACCGGCCCGCAGCGATTCAGGAGTGTGATGTCTTGTTAATGCTTGAGGGCGGCCAACGGCGCGCATTCGGGCCCAAAGAAGATGTGCTGCGGGAGGTTGTGCAGAATTCCGGCCAAATTCAGGCTGGCGCACGCGCCGGGTCCGCAGGAGGTGTGTCATGAGTGAGCAAAATGTATGGTCTGCCAGAGGCCCACTCATCATCGGCCTGCTTGCGCTTGCGCTGCTGGTGGGCGGCTTTGGCGTCTGGTCGACAAAGGCCAATATCGCCGGAGCAATTATCGCGTCTGGCAGGATCGAGGTCGATCGGAATCGCCAGATTGTCCAACATCCAGATGGCGGGGTTGTCACGACAATCTCAGTTGATGAGGGCGCGAGCGTCGAAACCGGTCAGGTTTTGATCAAGCTTGATGACACGATCCTGCGCTCTGAGCTGGCTTTGATCGAAGGCCAGCTTTGGGAAACGATGGCCCGTGCGGCACGTCTTGTTGCAGAGCGCGACGGTGCCGGGGAAATCGATTTGCCGGACGAACTGACCGCCCAATCCGCAAATCCAAATGTCGCGGATCTGATCGCCGGACAGCAACGATTGATGGCCGCACGCTCGGAAACCATTGCCCGCAATGTTGAGCAATTGGGTCGCCGCCGGGAGCAGATCAGTGATCAAATATCCGGGGTAGATGCCCAGCTGAGCGCCCTTGGTCGGCAGCTTGATCTTATCAAAGAGGAATTGGTGGGGCAGCAGGAGCTTTTGGATCGGGGTCTTGCTCAAATCGGCCGCGTTCTTGCGCTCCAACGAGAAGAAGCCAACTTGCTTGGTTCGGTCGGCGAATTGACTGCAAGCCGCGCGCAAGCAGAAGGCCGCATTACCGAGATCGATCTTGAAATTCTCAAGCTCACCTCAAACCGCCGCGAAGAGGCCATCACCCAACTGCGCGATGTCCAGTTTCGCGAAGTCGAGTTGGCCGAACGCCGCCGCTCAATCTTGTCTCGGCTGGAGCGGCTCGACATTACGGCACCCGTTTCGGGGATCGTTTATGGCCTGACTGTCTTTGCTGAAAGATCCGTTGTGCGCCCCGCTGAACCCGTATTGTTCATTGTGCCACAGGACCGGCCACTGGTTATCGCGGCGCGCGTTGACCCGATTCACATCGATCAGGTCTTTGTTGGCCAAGATGTAACACTGCGCTTTTCAGCGCTGGACCAGCGCACCACACCCGAGCTTGAAGGTCAGGTGCTCCAATTGTCCGCGGACGCATTTCAAGACGAGGCGACGCAATTGAGCTTTTATCGGGCCGAGATCATTTTGAGCGAAGGTCAAATCGCCCGGCTGCCTGAAGGCACAGCTTTGATCCCCGGGATGCCGGTTGAGAGTTTTATCCGAACGGATGATCGGACCCCGCTTGCCTATCTTGTGAAACCTTTGGCCGACTACTTCATTCGCGCCTTCCGCGAAAGTTAAGCTGGGGCTTTCCCC
>CALKJA010000137.1 GCA_937995865.1 uncultured Paracoccaceae bacterium
ATCGCCCAGCACTTCCGTGGCCGGGATCACAGGCACACCCGCTTCAACCGCAACACGGCGTGCGCTGGCTTTGTCACCAAGAGCGCGCATCGTTGCAGCTTTGGGTCCGATAAACGTAATGCCGTTGGCTGCGCATGCATCCACGAACTCTGGGTTCTCGGACAAAAGCCCATAGCCCGGGTGGATCGCATCAGCGCCGCACATGCGGGCCACACGGATGATCTCATCAATTGCCAAATAGGCCTGAACCGGTCCCAATCCTTCGCCAATGCGATACGCTTCATCCGCTTTGAAACGGTGGAGGCAAAGCTTGTCCTCCTCAGCGAAAACGGCAACCGTCTTTTTGCCAAGCTCGTTGGCGGCGCGCATCACGCGGATGGCAATTTCGCCACGGTTGGCGATCAGGATTTTCTGGAATTCGGCCATGAATGGAGCCCTCACCTATGCAGTTGCAGCATTGCGTAAGGTGTTTTGCGCCCTGTGGCAATCCGGTGGAGTGGGTAGCCGCGCGCCGGACGTCCAAGCTGTGGCTTCGTTTGCCGATTAAATGTGCAGTGTTGGGAGCCCAATGGCCGCCAAAAATCGAATTCTGACAGGGCTCTAAGCGATGGAGGCTGTGTTCAGCGCAGGCGGATATGAAATCAACCGTCCAGCCAGGTCTGCCACATGATGCGTGCCCAGTTGCGCCATGTTCAGCGTCATATCTTCTGTCAGGATGTGAACAAGATGGTCCGGCCCCGCGCGCCCCAAAGCAGCCAATGCATAGTGCCAAGCGCGCCCGAGCATCACGAAATCTGCACCTAACGCTAAAGCGCGCAGCACATCCATGCCGCTGGTCACGCCAGAGTCAAAGATCAAAGGCGCATTGGGCACCGCTGCGCGAATTGCCGGGAGCGCATCAATTGCGGCTGGACCGGGCTCAAACTGCCGCCCGCCATGGTTGGATACCCAGATCCCATCCGCACCGCGGTCCATCAGGGCCGCGGCCCTGTCGGGATCAAGCACACCTTTAACAATCAAATCGCCATCCCATTCTTCGCGCAGGCGATCAAATGTGTCCCATGTTGGAAAACCGCGAATAACGTGGCCTACATGGTTCAGCGATGACCGGGTTTCGTCTGCGTCTACATAGCTTTCTGCCAGCCTCAGACGCGGGCGGCCTTCGCGCAGCGTGCCAATCGCCCATTGCGGTTTGCTCAGAACATCCAGAATCATGCCGGGCGTGATTTTTAACGGGAGGCTGAGCTTTGCGCGCCTTTGTCGCTCGCGCCGCGAATCTGCGGCCACGTCCACAGTAAAGATCAACTTTGAGAACCCTGAGGCCTTGGCCCGGCGCAAAACATCACGGCGGATATCGGCGCTGTCGGGGCAGTATAGCTGGAACCAGCCACGCCCGTTTGTATGCGGGCCGATCTCATCGGGTGTGCGTGTGGCAACCGATGAAAGGCTATAGGGCAGGGTGTTGCGTGCCGCCGCTTGCGCCAAAAGCCGCTCCGCGCCCGGCCACATCAACCCAGACATGCCAATTGGAGCGATTCCAAAGGGGCGCGCATAGCGATCGCCCATGAAATCGGTGGTGTAATCAGGCGCAACTTCGCCGGGCAAGATATCAGGCAGGAAATGGACAGCATCCAGCGCATCCCTGTTGCGCTGCACCTGCAGCTCCGCAGCCGTGCCGCTGTCCAGATACTCAAAGGCAAAATGCGGGATGCGCTTGCGGGCGCGTGCGCGCAGGTCGGAAACGGCAGGGTATGTCAGGTCAAGATCCATGCCGCGACCGTGCCTTGCTGCACGTCTCTATTCAAGCGAACAATCTAAGAACTTCCCCTTGTGGCTGCGGCGCGCTAGATTGCGCCGCATGAGCAGTTATGACGATTTTGACGCCTTTGAGGCCGCCGCCCAGCCTTCGCCCAAACAAAGCCTGTCACAACGGGCTGCAGCGGGTGGTGCACCCGCCGGGTCAGGCATGGGAACAGGTGATTATTTAGAAGGGCTAAACGATGCCCAGAGAGAGGCCGTGCAAGCTTTGCAGGGCCCTGTTTTGATGCTGGCCGGGGCGGGGACGGGCAAAACCAAAGCGCTTACCAGCCGCATCGCGCATCTGCTATATACCGGCACGGCCCGCGAGAATGAGATCCTTGCCGTCACCTTTACCAACAAAGCCGCGCGCGAAATGAAAAAGCGCGTTGCGGGGCTTTTGCGCCGCGAAGACGCCGGGCTGCGTTGGATGGGTACGTTTCATTCGATTTCGGTCCAGATTTTGCGAAAGCATGCTGAGCTGGTGAATGACGGGGTGCGTGCGCCCCAAAGGACCGCAGATGAAAAGCGCCCTGCTGCCGAACAAGAGGACGTTTTGGATGACGCGGAGGCCGGACCATATGAAATGGGCATGGTTCCCAAACCGGAATGGATCAAAGAACCTACGCTCCATCTCAAGCGCAACTTCACGATCCTTGATACCGATGATCAAATCCGCCTGCTCAAACAGCTGATCGAGGCTGAGAATATCGATGCCAAACGCTGGCCTCCGCGCATGCTGTCCGGGATCATCGATAGCTGGAAGAACCGCGGCTGGACGCCTGCCAAAGTCCCAACAGCCGAAGCGTCAGCCTATAACCATCGCGGTGTTGAATTGTACCGGATGTATCAGCGCCGGCTACTGGAGCTGAACGCGACCGATTTTGGGGATCTTTTGCTCCATTGCGTGACGATCTTTCAAGAGCATCCCGATATCCTTAGCCAATACCAACGCTGGTTCCGCTACATCCTTGTTGACGAATATCAGGATACCAATGTCGCCCAATACTTGTGGCTGCGCCTGCTGGCCCAAGGTCACAAAAACATTTGCTGCGTTGGGGACGATGATCAATCGATCTATGGCTGGCGCGGGGCTGAAGTGGGCAACATCCTGCGCTTTGAAACAGATTTCCCAGGAGCGGTGGTGGTTCGGCTTGAGCAAAACTACCGCTCAACCCCTCATATTCTTGCAGCCGCGTCCGCCGTGATCGATGGCAACAAAGGGCGGCTTGGCAAAACCCTTTGGACAGCCAAAGATGAAGGCGAAAAGGTTAGGCTCATTGGCCATTGGGATGGTGATGAGGAAGCCCGCTGGACCGGGGATGAGATTGAAGCTGCCCAACGCGGCACGCGCGGGCAGCATCCCTTTAGCCTCAATGAAATGGCGATTCTCGTGCGTGCGTCGCACCAGATGCGCGCCTTTGAGGATCGGTTTCTCACCATCGGGCTCCCGTACCGGGTTATCGGCGGCCCGCGCTTTTACGAGCGGATGGAGATCCGCGATGCGATGGCCTATTTCCGGCTGGCTGTATCGCTTGACGATGACCTTGCGTTTGAAAGGGTGGTCAACACTCCCAAACGTGGGCTGGGCGATAAGGCGGTGCAAACCATTCAAATTATGGCCCGCTCAAACGGTGTTTCGCTGGTCGAAGGCGCACGGCTTGCCGTTGAGGCCCAGAAGATCAAAGGCAAGGGCGGCACAAATCTGCGCAATCTGGTCGAGGGTCTGGATCGCTGGCACCGCCAAGTGCGCGATGAGGCTGACACGCATGTCGAGCTTGCCCAGATGATCCTCGATGAAAGCGGCTATACAGGGCATTGGCAAAACGACAAAACACCCGAAGCTCCGGGGCGGCTTGAGAACCTCAAAGAATTGGTCAAAGCGCTCGAGAATTTTGAGAACTTGCAAGGGTTCCTTGAGCATGTGTCACTGGTGATGGACAATGCCTCGGATGATGAAGACGAAAAGGTCTCGATCATGACGTTGCACGCGGCCAAAGGGCTGGAATTCCCGGTCGTGTTTCTTCCCGGATGGGAAGACGGGCTTTTCCCATCCCAACGGTCGATGGATGAAAGCGGCCTAAAGGGGCTCGAAGAGGAGCGCAGGCTTGCTTATGTGGGCATCACCCGCGCTGAAGAAGTTTGCACCATCTCTTTTGCGGGCAACCGCCGCATATTCGGCCAATGGCAAAGCGCGCTGCCGTCCCGGTTTATTGATGAGCTGCCAGAGGATCATGTGGATGTTCTGACGCCGCCGGGGCTTTATGGCGGAAGTTATGGCGCGGCTGGCATGGCAGGGTCCGCATCGCCCACAATGCAGGCTGTGGCTGAAAGCGATATCTTCGAGAAGGCCGCCAAAGCGGATGTCTATAACTCGCCCGGCTGGCGGCGCATGCAAGAACGATCCGCCAAACGCGGGATGTCACAACCGTCTGAGAGCCGAAACATGGTCATCGATCTGATGGCGACCTCGACCTTTACAGTTGGCGACAGGGTGTTTCATCAGAAGTTTGGGTATGGTGAAGTCATTGAGATAGAAGGCGACAAGCTTGAGATCGAGTTTGACAAAGCCGGATCGAAAAAGGTCGTGGCGAAATTTGTGATTTCTGCGGACGCAGCCAAAGATGTACCGTTCTAACGGCATGGCTGCGTGTTGCGCCGGTATTCGTCTGCAATCGCAAAAGGTGACTGACGTTTTACTTTTCGCGCGGCTTGCTCAAAAAGATTAACGCAGAAATAGCAGAAAATCATATGCATGGATTGTGCATGGGTTGTGCATCGTTTGTGCCCTGCATGGACGGACCCAATTTGGCGCAAGGTTAACGCCAAAGGTTAACGGAATCAGGTCACCAAAATGGGCCAAAGAGACAGCACCAAAAGCGCCGCCATCATACCGTTGAACACACGCAAACGCCCCGCCGTTGTCAAATAACGCCGCAGCTGAACCCCGGCAAAGGCCCAGAGCCAGATTCCCGGAAAATTGACCACGCCAAATGCAATGGCCACAAGCAAAACACCTGTGAAACCAGCGCCTTGAGCCAAATAGACGGTCACCGCTGTTAACCCCATAGCCCAGGCTTTAGGATTGACCCATTGAAACCCTGCCGCTTGCAGAAATGTCATTGGCATGCCGCCACTGTCGGGCGCATCCAGCTTTGGGGCGGCGGTTGCGATTTTCCACGCGAGCCACAGCATATAGAGGGTCGCCGCGGTCTTGAGCCCTGTATGTGCCACGGGGAAGCGCACAAAAATCTGCGCTAGACCCAATCCGATCAGCACAACCATAAGTGTGAATCCAATCGAAACGCCGAGCATATGCGGCATC
>CALKJA010000138.1 GCA_937995865.1 uncultured Paracoccaceae bacterium
ATAAAGCAAGTTGTGCGCTTTGTGGCCCAATTTTCTGGGGGCTGTGATGTTCCTTTCAAAATGAGGCTACTATTTTAAGATTCGTTTCTTCAAAGCCGACAATCGTGCATCGCGCAGAGAACGGCGGCAAGGATAGGAAAAATACTCGTCGCCACCCTTGTTTAAAAACCGTTCTGATACGACTTATTCAATAAGAAACCCAATATACGTGTCCCCCCGTTCATGCTCACTACGAACGGAAGGCGATCCGGAAAAGGAAACGGAACTCAGCTTGATGGTCTCATCATCGGATACCCCTACGACGACCGACGGGATCGCTGCAGTAGAGGGCAAGAGGTACTTTGATATCTGTCGGGCCAAAGTCGATGAGTTCGTTGCAGTGCATTTTGCGTTGCCCGGAACGGTGCGGCTTCATAGCGCGGCCTTAGGCCTAGATATACTGCGGACTCCGATCAATGTGATACTGTCACCGCTTCTTGTTCTCACCCGCATCCTTGCCTTCATCTTCCGCCAAATAGGTCTGACAGTGTTAGCGAACTGGCTTGCTGGACTGCGCATCATGCTGCGAACGGCAGTCTCGCGAAAGGTCGAGCTCTGCATCGTGACGGATCTTTTGGAATTGCCGCTCCCGCGTGGCGCAAACGGAAACGACCCTGACGCACTGTCCCACGCTGTTCTTGCGGCACCACAATTTCGGGAGCTCATCCGCTCGCGCGAAAGTGTCGCCGACGCGCAAGCCGTCAGTCGACGCGTTTCCCATGCGCTTAGCGAATATGCGGGCACCCGCTCTGCCGTTGCCGAGATGACTACAGCGCTCTTCACGCTGGCCGTAGGTGCACTTGTCTTCCGAGCGTTGACCCCAGGCATGATGTCGATGGCACCAAGTGTCGCGGAAGCTGTGGCGCAGACCACAGCGATTTCGGAATTTTTGTTGGGCCAGACGATCGGAGGGATGTGGTATAATGTCTTTCCAACCGGCGCGTCGTCTTGGCTCATTGCCACAATCGTGGCGTTGCTTGTAATGATCGCGTCTGTTTTCACGGCCTTTGCTGGGGTGTTGGCAGACCCAATGCAAATCAGGCTTGGCATCCACCGCCGTCGCCTTCTTCGACTAATCGACACGCTTGAAGTGGAACTGTGTGGACCCGGAGATAAACCTTTCACCGCACGCGAACACTTCTTCGCGCGGGGTTTCGATCTCTGGGATGCTGGAGCGAGTGCTGTGCGGTTCTTCAGAAACTAAACGGCGGCTTTGCTGTACAAGATAGTTCAGGGTCGCTATCTGGCTAGTTGCTGCAGATCAGCCGTTCGTTCGCATCGCGGCGAATGGCCCCAAAGAGCCCACAGCGGAAGTCTTAAATCCATGCTGCGCGCGCTCGCAGCGTGAAAATCGCTGCGCCTGCTCGGATTATGCCGCTGCGTGGCGGCGGCGATATCTGCCATTCAGTCATGGCGCGGCGAGGATTTTAGCGGCAAGGATCAAGTCGCGGGACTTAGCGACCGTTCGCTACCGCTGCTCGAATGACTGCTTTAGCCTCGAAAGACCAAAACCGCTTACTGTTAAGGAATGCGATTAAGTGGTACGGTCTGGCGAGGGGCTACTGCGTTAAAATTAGATGATATCAGCTCCGCTGACGCATCAACGCAGTCATAAACCGCCACAACAAAATAGCTAAAGCCAGTCCAAGAGCGATTAATAGACTGCCGCCTATCTGTGGTCCAAATGTCTCCTGCCACCAAATATATGCTTTATCCGCCATGCCTCTGACACCGTAGTATTGCCGGATATCTTCTTGCCAAGGTATCTCCGCAAACATGATTGCTCCGATTGCAATAAGGGGGAAGCCAAATAGTATCGTAGCGGCAACACGTTTTTTGTTTGTAATTGTTGTATCTGACATTTCAAATCTTACCCATTTTATGGAAGTATCCAGTCGGTGCGCTTACGACCGCACGATCCCCGAAAAAATTTATATATATCGGCATATTGAATTAGGCTCAAAAGCTCTTCCAATTTTAGGCGATTGTATACTTGACAAACCCAAGGTTGTTTCCTATCTATGTTTCATAGAGTTAAAGGAAAATACCATGTCTGTTCTATCCGCCCCATACATGCACGACGAAGCCGCAGCTTTTGCGCACGTTGAGAGCATCATCTGGGCTGATGGAACAGTTTGCCCGCACTGCGGCGTTTGTGACCGCGCCTATAAGCTGGAAGGTGTCCGCACTAAGCCCAGCAAGAAGAACCCCGAGGGCAAAGAGCGTCACGGTCTCTGGAAGTGCCGCGATTGCCGTGGCCAGTTCACGGTTCGCAAAGGTACTATCTTTGAAGAAAGCCACCTGCCAATGCACCTGTGGCTGCAAGCCATTCACCTGATGGTGTCCAGTAAGAAGGGTATCAGCAGCCACCAGCTACACCGCGTTCTGGGCATCACCTACAAGTCTGCATGGTTCCTGACACACCGCATCCGCGAGTGCATGCGTGATGGCGCGCTGGCTGGCTTTGGTGGCAACGGCGGTATCGTTGAGGTTGACGAAACCTTCATCGGCAAAGAACCCGGCGTGAAGAAAGCCAAGAACGCACGCGGCGGTGATCACAAGATGAAAATGCTGACGCGGGTGGACCGCGAAACCAAGAAGGCCAGGTCTATCGTGGTCGATAACCTGAAAAAGACGACGCTGATCCCGATCCTTCAAGAGAACATTGCCAAGGAAGCGTATGTGATGACTGACGAAGCCCGCCAATATCAGGGCATCGGTGCAGGCAAGGTGTTTGACGCCCATGGCTGGACTAACCACAGCGCGGGTCAGTATGTCGATTATGACGACAGCGAAATCCACACCAACACGGTTGAGGGCTTCTACAGCATCTTCAAGCGCGGCATGAAGGGTGTGTATCAGCACTGTGGTAAGCAGCATTTGCACCGCTACGCTGCTGAGTTTGACTTCCGCTACAACAACCGTACTGCAAACGGTGTGGATGATGTTGAGCGTGGTCAGATCGCGTTGCGCGGTGTCGTTGGTAAGCGGCTGACCTATGCTAGACCTAGTATCTAAGCTTGAAAAAGAGGGCGAGATATGCCATATTTTAGAGGCAATCAGTGATCCGGTGGTAGTAGCCGGGGTAGCTGACGCTCAGGGGAGGGGAGACCCTCCCCTCTACTTATCAGCCACGAATTATGCCTTTTCCCCTGTGGTCCTTTGGATTGCAAACTTTCTCCAGGCACTCATCAAGCTGGTTAAAAGATTTATGGATGCCGTGACGCCGCGCCTTCGGGGTCGGCTTCTCGCTTCTCAGAAGCCCGTATGCCATAAAGTCAACGTGCTGAATGAAGTAACTCTTCTTGGAAGACTTGAATTGAGGGTCTTCTATTATGCGATCAATGGGGATGTTTTTGGACGCTTCGCCCTCACCCCAGCCGCCGTACTTGCTGGGAATCGGGTTATAAACTCTCATCTTTCGCACAAGACGAATGTAGTGATCCTCCTTCCCCT
>CALKJA010000139.1 GCA_937995865.1 uncultured Paracoccaceae bacterium
CCCCGGTCGCTAAAGCTTCATCAAGATCCGGCACGTCACGACACAGCGCTTCATTCAGGCATCCGGCGTAAACATTTCCAAGCGAATAGGTTGGGAAGTAGCCAAAAAGCCCAACAGACCAGTGCACATCCTGCAAACACCCGTTCGAAGGCTTATCGACAGCATACCCGAAGTCTGCTTCAAATCGTGTGTTCCATGCGTCTTCTAGATCCGTTACGGCCAGCGATCCATTGATCAGCTGACGTTCAAGATCGAAACGTAACAGGACGTGAAGGTTATATTGCACCTCATCTGCTTCGGTTCGGATATATCCCTTTCGAACATTGTTGACGGTCCCATAGAACGCGTCTGCGTCAACGCCCAAATCGCCAAAGACCTCAACCATTCGACCGTGTAGATAACCAGTAAACGCCTTACTCCGGCCCAGTTGGTTTTCATAGATGCGGCTCTGGCTCTCGTGCACACCCATCGAGACGCCGCGTCCAAGCGGTGTCAACGCATAGGCATCATCGATATTCTGTTCATAGCATGCATGGCCAACCTCATGGATTGTTGAATAAAAGCAGTTGAACGGATCCGTTTCGGTCGTGCGTGTTGTGATTCTGACATCGTGGCCGGAGCCGCTCGAGAACGGGTGAACCGCTTTGTCAATCCGCCCCATCGACATGTCGTAGCCAAATGCGCGCGCAAGCTCGCGGGTTAGCTTCATTTGCTTTGAGGTATCGAAATCCCCGCTCAATGCTTTGGGCGCGTCTGCGCCAAGTACTCTGTCACGCAGCGCAACAAGACGTGGTCGCATGGCGCCAAACATATCCTCGAGCTGCTTGGCCGTCGCACCAGGCTCATAGTCCTGCAGAAGGGCGTCATACACATCACCGGAATCTGCAAGAGCAGCACCCTCTTCCTGCCTTAGCTTCACCACCTCTTCCAGAACGGGAGAAAACGCTGCAACGTTCTCATCGGATCGGGCGGCAGCCCATTGCCCTTGCGCCCGCGACGTAACACGCGCGATTTGAGCCGCCAATGCAGCAGGCACTTTAGTGTTGCGTGCATAGTCACGGCGCAAATGACGCAGCTTGGCCTGATCGATCTCAGACAAGGATGCATCGTCAATTGCCGCGAGCCATTCACCCATTTGCGACGCGGTCCGGCGCGCGTGAAGGACGCCTTCAAGAGCCGCCATTTCCTCACCGCGTTGCTCCGCTGCGCCGCGCGGCATCATCGTTTCTTGGTCCCAACCGAGCCGGCCTTGGATCTGCGCCAAAGCCTGTGTATCGCGGTCGAAACTCATCAGTTCGTCAAATGCGCTGTTGATTGTCATGTCTTACACTCCGTCCCGGATAGTTCCGGCCAATGGGTAGCCCGCGTAAAACCGCGCGCGAATGATCGCCAGCCACAAGAACACAGCGATGAGTTGATGGAAAATCGCAATCTCAAGAGGCGCTGAGTATAGGACCGTGACAATACCGATGACCATCTGAGCAATCAGCAAAAGGCCTGCAGCTGCAAAAGCTTTGCGGGTCGCCCGATAGGTCGATTTGGTCGCCCTAGCGCCGACATAAAGGCCAAAGGCAAGCAAAGCGTACCCCATCATGCGATGAATAAACTGCACCAGACCTGCGTCTTCAAAGAAGTTTCGCCACACAGGCGTTTGAGCGAATGGATCCGGCGGGAAAAATCCGTCGCCCATAAGCGGCCATGTTGGAAATGCACGCCCTGCATCGATACCGGCCACAAGCGCACCAAGGATGATCTGCACAAGGCACATCGCCAAGAACACAGTTCCAAGACCAAACAGGCGCGATTCTCGGCTGCGGCGCGCTTGCATAAGCTCGCGCTCAGGGCGGGACAATTGCAGCGCGTACCATGTTATAAACCCGACAATCACAAAGGCCAGCCCCAGATGAGTGGCAAGCCTGTAGGAGGCAACATCCAGCATGGTCCCCGTCAACCCGCTCGCCACCATCCACCAACCGATCGCACCCTGAAGCCCACCCAAGGCACCCAACAAAAGAAGTTTTGGCGTCCAACCTACCGGGATCTGGCGGCGCAAAAGGAAATAGAGGAACCCAATCCCCCAAACGAGCCCGACAAAGCGCCCAAGCTGGCGATGCCCCCACTCCCACCAGTAGATGAATTTGAACTGGGCCATCGTCATGCCCTTGTTCTGTATCTGGTACTCAGGGATCGCGCGGTAGCGTTCTAGCTCAGCGGCCCAATCCGCCGGGTTGAGCGGCGGGATTGCGCCGCGCAATGGCGCCCATTCCGTAATGGACAGCCCACTATCTGTTAAGCGCGTTAGCCCACCCACAACGACCATAAGCACCACCAGTACACCCAGCAGGATCAGCCATGCACGAATCGCAATCCGTGCACCACCCCGGCCTGCATCAATCATACCGCCCTGAGGGGTGTCCGCTGGTGTCGTTTCTGCAACGTCTTCAAAGATGCTTCGCGCCATCGCTAGCTTCCTTTTTTGTTTTTCCATCGCACCATCTGGCGCAGGATACCGTGCAACATCTGCACATCCGCGCGCGTTAAAGGCATGCGCGTCCAAAGATTACGCAAGTTCACCTTCATACCCGGCGCCTTATGATCGGGAAAAAAGAACCCGGCTTCATCCAGCCGCTCCTCATAATGCCCGGCAAGCGCATCCATTTCTGCTCCTGTTGCCCATTCGGTCCCTGCGAGCCCGTCTTGTGACATCTCTATATCTGTGGCGGCGCGCTGCCATTCATAGGCGGTCAGAAGGACGCACTGTGCAAGATTGAGTGAAAAGAACTGTGGATTCACCGGAACCGTGATTATCGCGTTGGCCCGTGCGATATCGTCATTCTCAAGCCCGGCGCGCTCTGGGCCAAAAAGCACCGCAACCCTGCCCCCTTCAGCAATTTTTTGGGCAGCAATTTCCATTGCGCGCTCTGGCGCATAGATCGGTTTGGTAAGATCGCGACCGCGAGCAGTTGTGGCAAAAACGTATGTACAATCTTCAAGCGCAGCGGGCGTGTCTGCCGAGATCAAAGCTTCGTCCAATAAACGACCTGCCCCGCTGGCAAGAGCCACAGCGCGCTGGTTGGGCCATCCATCTCGCGGTGCTACAATCCGCATGCGATCAAGCCCGAAGTTCCACATCGCACGGGCGGCACCGCCAATATTTTCGCCCATTTGCGGGCGGACCAGAACGAAGGTGGGTTGAGCTTCATGTTTCATTGCGCGGGTGATACGCAACCCGCCCCCAAAGGACAAGCAGCCCGCGATTGCCGCATGGCATCAGCCTTGATATAGCCGGGGCCAAAGCAAAGGAGCCGCCCAAAATGGCCGATATTGAGCACCCGCAACTCTATCTTATCACTCCGCCTGAGTTTGAGTTATCCAGTTTCCCAGGCATCCTGAGCGCCTGCTTGGACGCCGCAGACGTTTCTTGTGTGCGCCTTGCCCTTTCGACCTTAGACGAAGATCGCATCAGCCGCGCTGCAGATGTCTGCCGCGAGGTTTGTCACACGCGTGATGTCGCCTTGGTCCTGAGCACGCATGTTACCCTAGCCGAGCGGCTAGGGTTGGATGGCGTTCACTTGGCCGATGGATCACGCTCTGTGCGTGCCGTGCGTAAAACCCTTGGCAGCGACGCGATTGTTGGCTGCCATTGTAGCCAGTCACGCCATGATGGGATGAGTGCCGCTGAAAGCGGCGCAGATTATGTAAGCTTCGGACCGGCTGCAGCCACGGCTCTTGGAGACGGCAGCTTCGCCGAGCTCGAGCTGTTTGAATGGTGGTCCCAAGTCATAGAAGTTCCGGTCGTTGCTGAGGGAGCCTTGAACGATGATCTCATTCGTAAGCTTGCCGCTCATGTGGACTTCTTCGGGCTTGGAGACGAGATCTGGAGTGAAGATGAGCCCGCAAACGCACTTAAGCGCGTTTGCGAGGTGATCTATTCAGCCGCCTAGTGCTTCAATCGGACCAGCGACCACGTCGCGCAGTCTTAAGGCTGCGTCTTTACGTCCACTAAATTGAGAAACAGGAACAGGTTCGTGAAAAATCACACGAACCCCGCCCGGGCGTGGGGTCATCAGCACCTTTAGCAAGTGCCCCTCGAATGTCATGCCGCCCCACCATCCGTAAAAGCGCGGGTCGGTGCCTGTGGGCGCCTCATAAACCAATGTCACTGGCTGCAAGGAAAAGTCATTTGGCACACTCTTGCCAAAAAAAGCCCCAAAGATCGTAGACCGGAACGGTAAAACCCGCTGTCCGTCAGTTGACGTGCCTTCGGGAAAAAACAGCATCCGATGACCAAGCTGCATACGGGTTTCAAGTTCCTCTTTTTGACTTGATGCCTGAGCCCGTTCTCGGCGGATAAAGAGTGTTCCAGTTGCGCGAGCGAGCCAACCGATACCGGGCCATCCCGCGACCTCAGCTTTTGAAACGAAGTAGATCCGCTGAGGTGCGTTCAACGCAAAAATATCGAGCCAAGACGCATGATTTGACACAATCGCTCCAGGTCCGCTTATCGGACGCCCTTCGACCTGATAACGCATGCCCAACAACAC
>CALKJA010000140.1 GCA_937995865.1 uncultured Paracoccaceae bacterium
ACGCCGCAAGCCAGATTGGCATCTGACCGTTCTCGCCAAGGATTTGCGCGAAGTTGCGGATGAAATAGAGACCAAATCCCAGCATGATCGCATAAAGTACCATAAGGCCCGTGCGCGAAACCCGTGTGTGACGCATCGTGAACCCTGCAGCGACAAGAACCATAGCAACAAGGAAAGCCGGCAGAGCCAATTCCATTTGCAACCACACCGCATGTCGCCGTGCAGAAAAGCCAGCGCGTTCGAGCTGACTAATAAAGGCGGGGAGTTCCCAAATTGGGATGTCTGAAGGGGTGCCAAAACTATCGCGTATCCCCTCGCGCGTTAGATCCGAAGCGATGCGCAGCGCATCAAATGTTTGAGCGGCCTGTTCTGGATTGGGCGTGTTGGAAAGGGGCCAAGCTTTGGCGTTAGTGAGATCCCAGCCACCTCCGTTCAGGGTCGCTGTGTCTGCTTCGATCCGGCGGTTCGGTTGGCCATCGCGGGTAAACGAAAGAAAGGTCACCTGCCGAAGGGTGGTGCCGTCCGTACTGGCGGCACCGGCTCGGATCACTGTTTGTCCCGAAGCGTTTCCCTGCCGAAGCCATAGCGCCTCATCTGAAATCGATAGGACAGAGCTTGTCGCGTCAGATATGCGGTTCATGCGGCTTTCGTATTCAGTCGACATCGCCGCCACGATAGGGTTGAAAATCGTGACTGCAATTACCCCAACTAGAAGCGCCATCATTGCAGGAGCCGCTAACGCACGCAGCGCGGAACGGCCCGATGCGCGCGTGACCACAAGTTCTGAGGACCGGGCGAGGGACAGAAAAAGCGTCAGTGTTGCGATGATCATCACGAGCGGCAGAATGCGGTACAGCCCCGCGGGCGCAGACAGCATTGTAAGCTGAAGCACCTCCCAAAAGCTAACTCCACTACCAGCAAGGCTACTAGCTTGATCGGTAAGATCAAACAGCACAGCAAGCCCCATAAAGATCGCAAAAACGGCCAAGAAAGAGCGCATGAAACGCGTCGCGAAATAGCGGTGAAGGATCATGCTGCCGTAGCCCCCCCACCGTGCGTGTCACTATGTCCAGTATTCGGAGCTTGGGCGGGCACCCGCCGATTGCGATCTGCGCGCATAAGCGCGACGCCCGCAACAACAAAGCCTAAAAGCGCTGGCGCATAGGCTAAGTACCATTGTGAAGGATTCTCTACGATCCGCTGCGCTGCAACTCCTTCGACGCCATTAATAACCACGAGCATTGCAACGGCTAAAAGGATTTGTTTCCAAATCCCAAAACGTGTGAAGCCGCCTGAAAGCAAAATACCAAACCCAAGCAGTGCCGCAACCAGCGGAAAAAGTGGTTCGGACAACCGCTCTTGCCCCTCTTGTACAAACGCGCCCGCACTTTTGCCTGTAATCTCCATCAGCTCTGGGGTGGGATTGAGCAATTGGGCCGTTGACAACTCTCGCAATGAGGGCGCTCGATCTTCGTTTGAATCCATCAATGCCGCAATATCGATCACCAAATCATCGAAAGTGGTAACAAAAAGCCCTCCCGAATTTGGATCAAGCGTTTGTGACTGCCCGTCGATCATCACAAGCTGTGGACCGTTCTCTGTCCGCACCAAAAAAGCGCGCTCAGCCGTAAAAATTTGGTCACGTCCATCGTCTTGCACTCGGCTGAGGAACACATCCACCAATTCGCCATTTGCCGTGATTTCGCGCAAATAAAGGGTTGAACCTTCTCCGGGATGCGTAAAGACGCCCTCGCGCAGAAGCCTGCCCGAGATGTTTTCGGCGACCTCGGATTGCCGGATTGAAAGCCGCTCTTGTGAGATTGGCACAAGCACATGGATCAAGATGGCCATCATGATCCCCGCGATAACACCAAAGATTGCCACAGGCCGCGCCATGCGTTTCGCGGAATAACCAGTGGCTTGCATCACGGTAAGCTCACTTTCGCTAGACATACGGTTGGTCACGTAAAGCACTGCGGCAAAGGCCGCGACGGGAAGCACAATTCGGATGAGGTTCGGAAGGGTCAGAAGGGTGAATTCAAAAAAAACAAGGGCAGTTTGACCATCTGCAATCAGCGCGTCGAACAGACTGACCGCTTGATTGACCCAATAGACCAACACCAAAATGAGGGAAAAGAACCCAAACAAGCTCAAGCATTGAGACAGCATATATCTGTCAAATCGCGCCAAACCTTTGTCTCACTCTTGTTGGTTGTTTTGCGCAAGCTATCCGATTTGCGCGCAAGGGAAAATAGCCAATGCCTCCCTGAATATGTCATTGGCAGGGGATCGCAACTGGTCAAGGCGGAGAGCCGCCGTTAGGTAGGACTAAAGGCCCGATTGGTGGGTCGCACAGTCGCAAATGGAGAAATGACCATGACCAAACCGCTGAGCTTTGATTTCACCGCGACACAGCTGGATGCTGTGGCTGAATTCTCCGGTCAGGTGGCTGTGTTTGTTGAATCCTCAGGAAAGTTGGATCAAACGGCGCGCCGGGTAAACCGGTTGACCAAAGGCGCGCTTGAACGGTTTGCCGAAAGCAGCGCTTTTGCAGATATTGAGCCTGGGCAGGCTCGGGAGCTCGTTTTTCCAACTGGTCTTGAAGCCACCGGAATTATCGTTGCAAAGCTAGACCGAAAGCCAGATGCCAAAACGGCGCGCAAGGCCGGGTCGGCCATTGGCAAGGCCACTGGAAAGTCGGGGCTTTTGGTCCTTGGCGGCAATATTGCGCGTGTGGCAGAAATTGCCGAGGGCATTGCCCTTCGCGCTTACACATACTCGGACCAAAAGAGCGTTCAGCCGGACCCCATGGGTGGTGTCACGTTCATGGTGAACAAACCCGAAGAGGCGGCAAGCGCTGCTGCTGGTCCTCTGGCTGTGGCCGAAGGGGTGTTCTTCACGCGCGATCTTACAAATGCGCCAGCCAATCATCTGACGACTGAAGAGTTCGCAAACCAGTTGGCCGCGATGCAGAATTTGGGACTGAAGGTTCAGGTTCTGGACGAAGGCGAGCTGGAAAAGCTCGGCATGCGCACATTGCTGTGTGTTGGGCAGGGGTCCGATGCACCCTCCAAGGTCGTGGTGATGGAATGGAACGGCGGCGGAGATGAAGCGCCGTTTGCGCTTGTGGGGAAGGGTGTCGTCTTTGATACAGGCGGTATCAGCCTCAAGCCTGCAGGCGGCATGGAAGACATGACAATGGACATGGGCGGCGCCGGTGTTGTGGCTGGTGTTATGCGTGCGATCGCGCTGCGCGGAGCCAAGGCGAATGTCGTCGGGCTTGTCGGGCTGGTTGAAAATATGCCGGGGCCAAATGCGACCCGCCCGGGCGATGTTGTGACGTCTATGAAGGGCGACACGGTTGAAATCATCAATACCGACGCAGAGGGTCGGCTCGTGTTGGCAGACGTGCTTTGGTACGCGCAAGAACGGTTCCAGCCTTGCGGGATGATCAACCTTGCAACCCTGACGGGCGCAATCATCATCGGACTTGGGCATGAAAAGGCCGGTGTCTTCTCGAACTCGGATGCCTTGTCGGCTGACTTCTTGAAAGCAGCGGCAGATGAGGATGAAGGCGCGTGGCGGATGCCTTTGGATCCGGCCTATGATAAGCTGCTCAAGAGCCGCATCGCCGATATGAAGAATGTCGGAGGCCGCGCAGCAGGCTCTATAACGGCCGGGCAATTTCTTCAGCGTTTTGTAAAAGACGATATGCCTTGGGCGCATCTTGATATTGCGGGTGTAGCTTCAGTTGCATCAGACACCGCTTACGCCCCCAAGGGAGCAACCGGCTGGGGTGTGCGGGCTTTGAATCGCATGATTGCTGACAATTACGAGGACTAAAGCCTTTTGGCCGCGCGCTTTTATCATCTGACACAAAGCAGCGTGCATGACACGTTGCGGATGCTGGCCGAGAAATCTCTCTCGGCTGGGTGGAGGGTGCTTGTGCGCGGCACGGACCTTGAGAAGCTTCGCATGCTTGACGAGCGGTTGTGGCTGGGGCCTGAAGACGGGTTTTTGCCGCATGGTATTGCCGGAAGCGCGCATGACGTCGAACAGCCTGTTTTGATCACGCAAAGTGAGGAAATGCCCAATGGTGCCCGTGCCGTGGTGAGCGTTGATGGGGCGGAAGTTACCCCTGAGATGGTCAACAACATGGAACGCGTTTTTGTTCTATTTGACGGGCAGGATGGTGCAGCAGTTTCGCGCGCGCGCGTTCAGTGGAAAGCGCTTACGGAAGCTGGATGCTCCGCACAATACTGGGCCCAAGAAGAGGGTCGTTGGGTGATGAAAGCTGAGAAGTAAAGATCGCTTCTGCCTTGGGCGTCTCACCGGATTAACGTGAGTTCGCCGTTCTGAATTTGAATCGTGTCGAAACGGTTTAAGTAGCTCATGCCAAGAAGGGATGTGTTCATCGCCCCGCTATTGACGCTGGCGCGGACGTTTTCATCTCTTAGTGAGCCAAGTGTGACGCTGTTCAAAGTTACGCGCGCAATGTCCACGGGTCCATTTGCGGTCATGGCTTGCCCAAAGAACGGCAATTCATCCGGGTTCAGGCCAACTCGCCGCGCATCCGCATCACTTAGAACCACATCCGTTGCGCCCGTATCAACGATGAAGCGCACGGGCGTTTCGTTGACGATCAAAGTCAGATGAAAATGCCCGTCGCGCTGCCGTGGCACTGTGATCGCACCACCCGTTTCATCAAAAGACTGAGGGCCGGAGAATTGGCTGCGCACATCGTCCCAAAGCCCGTAGGCGACGATAAGGCCCACAAACAATAGAAACCACACACCCAAGGTGCGTGCGGTTTGCCCGATTGACGGGCGGTTGGCGACAAAGAACGTTCCACCGATCACGGTCAGCAGGACAAGTAGGAACAGTAGTGTGGCAATGCTATCTCCGGTCATTGGTCTGATATGGGGTCAGCCTAGCCCGGTTGCAAAGCCCGATTCCGCAAGTCCGGTCAAAATGAATTGTACGGCCAAAGCAGCAAGCAGCATTCCAAGAAGCCGGGTTACGATGTTGATGCCGGTCCGGCCAAGTGCACGCTCGATCAGACCGCCCATCAAAAAGAGCGCCAACGAAATCAACACCACAAAGCCCATGACGCCGAGGACCGCAGCAGTCAGCGCCAAATCACCATTCGTTTGACCAGTCAGTAGAATTATGGTCGCAATCGCGCCGGGGCCTGCGATCAAAGGGACGCCAAGCGGGAAGACCGAGGGGTCAGGCCGCGCCTCAGCCTGATCATCGCGCCGCTCTTGGCGCCTTTCGAAAAGCATATCTAAAGCGGTGATAAACAACAGGACACCGCCCGCAATCCGGAAAGCAGGCATGGAAATGCCAACAAACGCAAGAACAGCTTCACCAACCAGCCCGAACAGCAGCAAAAGCCCAAAACCAACTGCCGAAGCGCGAATGGCGATGGCGCGGCGCTCGCGAGGGTCCATGCCTTGTGTCAAAGCAACAAATAGCGGGGCGAGGCCAATCGGATCGATAATCACAAAAAGTGTGGCAAAAGCAGTGATGAAGAATGCAGGATCCATGCCTAAGCCGCCTCCATCGTTTCAAGGTTCTCCAGTGCCTCAAGCCACAAAGCCTCGGCCCGTTTCATCGCGGCTTCAAGCTCTGAGAATTTTCGCTGGTACGCCCTGCGATCATTGGTCATTTCGGGGTCATACATTTCCGGCTTGGCAAGAATTGCCGAGATTTTCTCATGCATGTCTTGCAGCTTTTCGACGCGGGTTTCTGCTTTGCGCACTTCGGATCTTGCTGCCAAAAGCGCATCGCGCGATGGCTTTTTGGGTTTGCTGTCCTTCTTGGGCTCTTTGGGTGCAGGCGTTTGCAGCAAGAACCGCCGATACGCATCTAGATCTTCTTCGTAGGGTGTTACGCTGCCCTCGGAAACCAGCCAAAGCCGGTCCGCGACCAAAGACAAAAGGTGCATATCGTGGCTCACCAGCACAACTGCGCCTTTGTAAGCGGTGAGTGCCTCAACCAAGGCTTCGCGGCTTTCCATGTCCAAATGGTTCGTCGGCTCATCAAGGATCAGCATATGCGGCGCATCAAGCGTAGCGAGTAAAAGCGAAAGGCGTGCCTTTTGGCCACCTGACAGCCGCCCTACAATTGTATCGGCCTGATCTGGGCCAAGCCCGAAACCAGAGAGCAATGCGCGCAGGCGGCTGGGCATAAAACCGGGCCGCTCTCGCTGAAGGTGCTGGAGCGGGGTTTCGTCAACATATAGTTCATCCACCTGATGTTGCGCGAAATAGCCAATGCGCAGCTTGGATGAGCGGGTTATCTTACCGCTTTCAGCCTTGAGCCGGTCTGACAAAAGCTTTGAAAGGGTGGACTTGCCTTGCCCGTTTTTGCCCAGCAGCGCGATGCGGTCATCTTGATCGATACGCAAATTCATGCGTTTGAGGACAGGCTCGCCACCATACCCAACGGCGGCACCTTCAAGAGCGATAATGGGCGGGGCCATTTCATCAGGCTGTGGAAAGGTGAAAACGCGACGCGCGGCAACGTCCGGCGGTGTGATGATATCCATCCGTTCCAACGCTTTGATCCGCGATTGCGCCTGTTTGGCTTTGTCCGCCTTATAGCGGAAGCGATCCACGTAAGACTGCAAATGTGCCCGCTGAGCCTGCTGTTTTTTAGCCTCGGCCGCCTGCACAGCAAGACGTGCAGCGCGTGCGCGGGCAAACGCGTCATAGACACCTTGGTAAAAGGTGAGCTGCTTGTTCTCGAGATGCAGGATGGCTCCTACAGCGCGGTTCAGCAGATTGCGGTCATGCGAAACGATAATGACCGTGTGCGGATAGCTCTTGAGATAACTTTCTAGCCAAAGCGCCCCTTCAAGATCCAGATAGTTGGTCGGTTCATCAAGTAGAAGCAGGTCTGGTTGCGAAAAAAGGACAGCTGCTAAGGCAACGCGCATACGCCATCCGCCAGAGAAATCGGAACAAGGGAGGTGCTGCTCTGGTTCGTCAAAGCCAAGACCCTTGAGGATCGTTGCAGCACGCGCCGGTGCAGACCATGCATCGATATCGGCCAAACGTGTTTGTATCTCTGCAATTCTTGCGGGGTCTTGGCTGGTGTCAGCCATAAGTTTGGCGCGTTCTTCGTCTGCTGCAAGGACGGTATCGATCAGGGTTACGTCTGAGGCAGGAGCTTCCTGAGCAACGCCGCCGATCCGCGCGCCGCGGGGCAATTCGATTGAGCCCGATTCAAGCGCCAATTCCCCACGGATGAGACGAAACAAAGTGGTTTTTCCCGTCCCGTTCGGTCCCACAAGGCCAACTTTGTGCCCAGTTGGAATATTTGCAGTTGCGTCCTCGAAGAGGCGGCGGCCGTCTACGGCATAGGTGATACTTGAAATCTTGAGCATGACGCGGGCTTAGCGGGGCTTTAACAGGAATGAAAGCATGTGTTCGGCGATGCGGACTGTTTCTGCGCTTCTCTTGAAAGGCGCCCGCCCGCCGACCCGCAAAACCGTCCCCCAGCAGATTGTTCGGGTCATTGAAGGCCAAAGGCGATCAGACGTTTGTTTGGGCGTTGACCTTGGGGGCAGGCCGTCGACGCACTAATGCCTGAAGTCACCGCCATTGTGCTTGCTGTGCCAAAGGAGAGGCGTAAATACCTTGGTTTGACCGCATGAAGGCTTTTCAGGCCGCCAGCCGCGTGTTAGGGCGCGCAAAATTCCAACCAACGGAGCATATCATGGCCCTTGAGCGTACTTTCTCGATTATCAAACCAGACGCAACACGCCGCAACCTGACCGGCGCGATCAACGCAAAATTTGAGGCCGCGGGTCTACGCGTGGTGGCTCAGAAGCGTATCCAGCTCAGCAAGGCCCAGGCTGGTGAGTTCTACAAGGTGCACGCAGAACGTCCGTTCTATGATGAACTTTGCGAATTCATGGCTTCTGAGCCAATCGTGGCACAGGTCCTTGAAGGTGAAGGCGCAATTGCAAAGAACCGTGAAGTCATGGGCGCTACAAACCCAGCCGATGCCGCGGAAGGCACAATCCGCGCGGAGTTTGCTGAATCCGTTGGCGAAAACTCCGTTCACGGCTCGGACGCACCTGAAACGGCCGCTGTTGAGATCGCGTATTTCTTCTCTGGTCTTGAACTGGTCGGTTAAGCACCTTCCTGCACTAGAAAATTTCAAG
>CALKJA010000141.1 GCA_937995865.1 uncultured Paracoccaceae bacterium
AAGATACCTGATTTTTTTTATCAGGAAATACTTGCGTCGTGTCGCTATTGTGTTATCCGACAAAAACACTAGGAAACTCATAGGGAGATGACAATGTTCATCCGCTCCAACACATCTATCCTCGCCCTTGCAGCTGCCGCCACATTGGGTTCCGCCATTTCAGCTTATGCCGACGGTGAGCTGAACCTGTACTCTTCGCGCCACTATGACACTGATGAGCGCCTCTACTCAGATTTCACCGATGCAACCGGTATTGCGATTAACCGCATCGAAGGCAACGCCGACGAACTGATTGCTCGTATGTCTGCCGAAGGGGGCAATAGCCCCGTCGACGTGTTTCTGACTGTTGATACCGTGCGGATCACCCGCGCCAAAGAACTGGGCCTTCTGCAATCCGTAGACAGCGCTCTTCTTGAGCAAAAGATCCCTGCCTATCTGCAAGATGCAGACAATCAGTGGTTTGCCTTCTCACAGCGCGCGCGCATCCTTTTTTATGATAAAACGGACGTTGCGAACCCACCCGCAACTTATCAAGACCTTGCAAAGCCGGAATATGCCGGCATGGTTTGCATTCGGTCTTCCTCCAACGTTTATACGCAAAATATCACGGCAGCGCTGACCGCGCATCTGGGTGAAGACGCGGTCCAAGATTGGGCCTCCGCCGTTGTTGGCAATTTTGCGCGTGACCCACAGGGCGGCGATACAGATCAGCTGCGTGGGATCGCGTCTGGCGAATGTGATATCGCCATGTCCAACACGTATTACTTCGCGCGGGCCTTGCGCAAAGGCGATAAGTCCATGTCTGCAGAGGATCTTGCCAATATTGGTTGGGTGTTCCCGAACCAAAACGAATTAGGCGCGCATATGAATATCTCGGGTGGTGGTGTTGCTGTGAATGCACCGAACCGCGAGAATGCGGTTAAGTTCCTTGAATACCTCGCCTCAGAACGGGCGCAGCAGTATTTCTCAGCTGGCAATGATGAATATCCTGCGGTTCCGGGCGTTGGACTTTCGGCATCTGTGGCAACGCTTGGGATCTTCCGTCCAGACGCGCTGCCGCTTTCGGAGATCGCTGACAATATCGAGCCTGCTGTGCGGATCTTGTCCGAGGCTGGCTGGGAGTAAACGCCCCACTTAATACTGTTGAATTGCGCCCTTCGGATGTGTGTCCGGGGGGCGTATTTATGGTTGGGCCTGAACTGTTGTGCGGCCAGCACGCCGCCATCCCGACACCTGAATACACAGCAACACAACCGGTAAAAGTCCAATCCCTGCAATCATTAAGCTGGGCACTGCTGCCCCCTGTAGCCGTTCATCCGATGCCAGACGAAACGCCTGCACGGCCAGCGTATCAAAGTTAAAGGGCCGTAGGATCAGTGTGGCGGGGAGTTCCTTGACTGTGTCCACAAATACAATCAGCAGCGCGGTGATGATCGACGGGGTCAAAAGCGGCAAATGCACATCGCGCACAGTGCCGATTGTGGTGCGGCCCAGCACACGCGACGCGGAATCCATATTGGGTGTAACCGTCGCCAGCCCGCTTTCATATGTACCAAGGGCAGCCGCCATAAAGCGGATCAGATAGGCCGCAATCATCAGCCACATTGAGCCCGTGATCAGCAGCCCGGTTGAGATCCCAAAAGCCGCCTCCATCCGCCCGTCAAGCCAATTGTCAAAGCTTGCAAAAGGGACAAGCAACCCCACGGCAATGACCCCGCCGGGCACCGCATAGCCCAGCCGGCCAATATAGAGCGACGCTTTGCTCATCCTTGTCGGGCGAAAGCGGTCAAACGTCACAAGCAGCACCGCAGCGGCCACGGTGACAAGAGCGGCAACCGAGGCCAACAGAAGCGAATTTTGGATGAACCCGATATAGCGGGAGCTAAAGATATTCTGTTCTGATTGTTGGGCCATCGCAAACAAGGCGATCGTCGGGATAATGGCGCCCAAAAGAACGGGCAGGGCGCAGATGACCTGTGCACCAATCGCTTGGCGGCGGTTGAGAAGGTTGCGCGCCATTGGCTGTTGGCGGCCTTTGGCAGCATAGCGCGCTTTGCCTCGGTTGGTCTGTTCCAATGCGGCTATGAGAAAAGCAAAGACCAAAAGGCAAAGTGCCAGCTGGGCCGCTGCGGCGCGATCTCCCAGCGACAGCCAGCTTGTATAAATGCCAGTTGCAAAGGTTTGTACGCCAAAATGGGCGACCGTCCCAAAATCCGCGATCGTTTCCATCACAACAAGCAATGTGCCCGCAGCAATTGCAGGCCGCGCAATGGGCAACGACACGGTCAGAAACGCCTTGAGAGGCGAAGACCCAAGCGAACGCGCAGCACTATAGGGATCCGCCGCTTGCATGCGGAACGCGGCGCGCGCGAGCAAAAAGACGTATGGATACAGCACAAGCGTAAGCATCATTGCAGCCCCGCCCAAGGATCTGATCTCAGGGAACCAGTAGTCGCGCGGGCCCCATCCCATGAGGTCGCGTAGGGTTGATTGCACAATCCCGGGGTGATCAAGAATATCGGTGTAAGCGTAGGCAAGCACATATGCTGGAAAGGCCAGCGGTAGGACCAGTGCAACCTCCAGCACCCGACGCCCAAAGAATTCGGTCGTAACGCAAAGCCAAGCAGTGACGCATCCAATCACCATTGCGCTGAGCCCAACGATCGCCACCAGCGCGACCGTTGTCGCGGCGTAGCGTGGCAGCACTGTATCCCAAAGCAATGCGACTGTATCCGTCGAGGCGGAGAGGGCCGCCACGGCAACACCGATTACCGGCAAAAGACAAAGGGCGGCAATGAACAGGGCAGGTGCCGTGATGATGAAACGATCTAGACGCACGGCGCGCTCCCTTGCTGGCCTATGTCATGAGCTGACGCTGCCATAGCGCATCCGACCGGGGGTGAACATCCTTGCACCGATCTATGCCGTCATTGCTGGATTGATCGCTTTAGACAGCGATCAGATGATTGTCCCACCGCAAGTTCCGATGATGTGTAGACCACTTATTTGAGACCGATGGCTGTAGAATGCGCCCTGTGCCTGAAGTTGCCGTGAGCCCACCGTCGTGGCTGGCCACACCGCAGACATCCTCGATTTGCGCGGTTCTTATAAGCGTGCGCCTGTGCGCATCAAAAAATTGGAGGATGCCGCCGCGTGGCGAAGTCGCCGCGATGGTTTTGCCCTGATCCGCAAATGCGATACTGCCGATATAGCCCCGCATGGCATGGATGTCTTCGCCCTCTACGTGAACCACGTGCGGAGCCTGCCCGCGCTGGTGCAGCCCAATAAGCGCTGGTGCGGGACCGTCGCCTTGCCACTGCATTCCAAAGGCCACCTTCCCAGTGGCGCTCACGGCAAGGTGGCGGATCGAATTTTTGTTCCAAGGTTTGGGGAGCGTAGCGGTTTCAACCAGTTCACTCTCTTCAAGATAAGCCAGATTCGGCCGCATAGTGGGAATGTTGAGCTTGGTGCGGCCGCTGTCGGGATGGGTGTCGATCCCTCCATTGGCGATCACCAACGTCTCTGATCCGGGCAGCCGCGCAATATCATGGGGCCCAATACCGCCGCTATCGGTCTCACCGATGCGTAAATAGCCTTGATGAGCATCCCAAATGCCGATGCGCCCACGGCCCGCTGCGAAATCGTTTTCTGTGGTATAAAGCCGTGATCCATCAGCTGAGAATGTCCCGTGCCCATAAAAATGCCGCCCCTCAGGGGCAGACAGCGTGGCCTTGCGCTGGCCTGTTGCGCAGTCGATCACCATGGGGAATGTGCCGGGCCTGCGGGCAAATGCAACGGCTTCGGGCCGGGTTGGATGCGCCGCCGCAGCATGGCCGCGTCCAGGTAAAGGGATGCGGAACACAACATCAAAATTCGCGGTGATCCCACACAGCAGATACCCGCCATCCGGCACGGCTGCCGCCGATAAAAAGACGGGCGAGCCCGCGTCTGCCCAACTTGGCCGTGCGACCATACCCGCCGCCAAAAGCCCGCTCAAAAAAGCCCGACGACCCGCACGCGCCATATCAATCACCGTCTAGGGAGTTGAATCCCGCTGCAACGCCCAAAGTGGGACCAAGCTCTTGGGTCACAACCGAACGGATGCTGTCCACGTTTTGCTGAACGACCTCAACCTTGATGCGAGTTTGCAGCGAAGCGCCTGTTTTGAAAACCGGATCATTCAGGGCGGTGAGTCCGTTTTGCGCGATGGCAAATTTCGCCGAAAAATCGGCGGCAAGCGCGGTATCTAGGCCTGCAAGCCGAATGGCGAGATCCTGCAAAGAGGACAGCGAAAGCGCAACATGACGCGCGGACCGTTCAGATCGGCGTGCCTCGGCACGGTTTGGGCGTGGTCTGTCAAAGGTTCCAAGGGGCCGCCCCAGTCGCGCCTCTGACGTGAATTGAAGGCCTGTACTAAGCGCCTTGAGCAGCTCTTGAAGCACTTCTTCTTCGCTGCGGTAGCGACCCTCCGGCCCAGGAGCTAGAAATATCCCCGCATAGCGGGAGGTCCAGTCCACAAGGATTGCGCTGGCATTGTTGGAGATATCACTGCTCACGGTTTGAACCAAAGCGCAGTGATACGCGGGATCGCCAGCAGCCTTGAGCGTGTCATCAAAGAGCAAGAACTCAAGCGCATAGAATCCTCGCGCCGCAATGGAGACATCACCATAGGCATCAGCTGATGTTGCCACCGGATCTTTGTCCGCGATCAATGCAGCAAGCGTCCGCGGTGTGGCGCCGCGACTATCGGGCCAAAACGCCAACGCAAACGCGCGGTCCTGTCGCTCTGTCGGACCAAATCGAAGATGGCTGGCCGACACCCAAGCATCAAAGGCAGCGTGATACGCGCCACGTAGTTCTTTGGATGCTGGCGCGCAGCTTTCCTGCGCTTTGTTCGCAAGATCCGAGGATGCCGTGGCCAACGCTTCAAAACGTGGGAATATGTGGCTCTTGAGAATGGCTTCTGCGACGGGCTGCGCTTGGGTTCCAAAGGGCAGCGTTACGAGCACGGCAATGAGGCAAATCCGTTTCATAGGCTCTCCAGAAATGAAATGAGGGCGGCACGGTCGGCCGTAGGGAGCGACACAACAGCATCGCGTTGCGTTTGTGCTTCCCCGCCATGCCATAACACTGCCTCAAGCAAAGATCGCGCACGACCGTCATGCAAAAAATAGGTGTGACCGCTGACTTGCTTTGTCAGGCCGATGCCCCAAAGCGGCGGTGTGCGCCATTCTTGGCCCGTTGCCCGCGCTTCGGGGCGGTTGTCGGCCAGTGCCGGGCCCATATCGTGCAGGAGTATGTCGGTATAAGGCCAGATCAGCTGAAAGCTTTGTTCGGGTTGATCGTTTAACCGATGGGTCACGTAGCTGGGCGTATGGCAGGAAGTGCACCCGGCTGTGTAAAAGACCTCCTTACCCCGCAGGACTTCTGGCTCTGCTATATCGCGGCGTGCAGGCACCCCCAGATTGCGGCTGTAAAAGGTCACAAGCGACATGCCCTTTGCATCAATCTCAAAGACCCGGTCGTCGCCATCCCCGTGGATTGCGGCGATGCACTCTGTTTGGTGTTCCGTGCATTCACCACTGGCTGCAGGAAAGAGTGGGCTTGAGATGCCGATATCCCCCGCAAACGCTCCAGCCGATTGTGCATTGACGGTGGGGCTGCCGGCTTTGAGACCAAAGCGGCCCAGCATTGGTTGATCAAACTCCGTGGACCAGACGATATTTGGCCTGCCTGATATCCCATCGCCATTTGCATCGTCTGGGTCTGCTTTCGCCAGAATGTCGGCTGCCGGGATGGCCTCTAGCAGACCCAGCCCGATCATCTGCGGTGCAACGCGGGGCGAGAGCATGGCATCAGGGTGGAGCGGACCATAACCAAGGTTTTCGGCGGCAGAGGTCGGATGGCGCAGGTGGACATGTGTCCCATCAGCCAACGTGACTTTTTCTTCCTCATATGTGACAGAAAGTGTGTATTCCGACGCAAAACCCTGAACGGCAAAGTCCTGCATCTGTTGGCCGTAATTGGGGTCTGGCAGAGTTGCAATATAGTCTGCAATCCCGGTCATCTCAGTTTCCTTAGGGGCAGGAATCGATACCCGTAGGAACATGGAGACTGCATTGTCCGACGGCCCTTCGGGTGGATGGCCGCGACCGTCTTTGATATGGCAGCGTTGACAGGAACGCGCATTAAAGAGCGGGCCAAGCCCATCTGAGGCAAGCGTTGAAGAGGGCGAGGATACCCAGAGCTTTCGAAATAGCCCATTGCCGACCTTAAAGTTCAGCTCATCTTCAAAACTGATATTGCCTGATGGCTGTGAAAACGCATTCGCGTTCGGCGTGACACGTACGGTTGCAGCACCTGCAGGGCGGGCTTCAAAGGGTTGTGCATCAGTGAAATCAGACGTCGGCGCCGTCACATGCGCGATCCTTGCGGTCTCTTCATCCGTTCTGGGGATGATATCTAGATGGAGGTCAGACAATTGCGCCCACGCTTTTGGCTTCGGCGTTTCGGCCCAAACAACAAAACTGCCAGCCAGAACGGCAGGTAGGGCAAAGGCGATCATGGTCGGGCGCATGGCAGCAGACCTCAGTCCTAATATTCCGGCGGTAAGCGTCTGCGTAATCAGACGCTTACCGCGTTGGTTTAATGTGCTTTCAGTGCGATATCCCGGAGCCCAAGCTTAATGAAAGACAGCGTCTGGATCATCAAGGCTGTCTGACCCTTCGATGCTTATCTCCCCGGCACTAAGAACACTTACCAAACGTTCGATTGTGCGGGTTTGGTCGATCAAGCCATTCACGCCGCCCATGATCAGCGCTTCGCCAGCGGCATTGCCGCGCTCAAGCATTTGGTCGTAGGCAAAGCCGGCCTCTGCTGCGATCTTGATCTGGCCAAGGGCCATCACTGCAGCGCTCAGTTTGGTTCGCATTTCCGTGTCCAGTACGGCATCGGTCTCAGCAACCAAATCTGAAAGAGACGGGCCGGTCACTACGGATCCATCCACGCGGATATAGCTGCCCAGATACACGTTCTGGATGCCAACGCCGTTGTAGAAATGATCGTTGTGGGTGTTGTCGGCAAAGCAGGAATGTTCTTCCTCAGGATCGTTAAGCATTACGCCAAGGCGCATCCGCTCACCGGCTGTTTCACCATATGACAGGGATCCCATACCCGTGAGGATAGATGCGATGCCGTCTTGCGTGTCTGCGGTTAGCGTTTGGCGGGCCTCGCCTTCTGCCCCCCAAGCGGCCGCCATATATTCAAGATCGGAAATCAAAAGCTCGGTTGCGGCTGCGAGATACTCACCTCGGCGATCACAATTGTTATTGGTGCATGCGTCACCGGCGGCATAGTCTGTCCAAGGGCGATTTCCTGCGCCTTGGCCGTGGCCGTTAAGATCTTGGCCCCAAAGCAGAAATTCAATTGCGTGATAGCCAGTCGCGACATTCGCCTCAACGCCATCAGCTTCTTGCAATGTTTCTTCCAGCAAGGCTGGAGTGATTCTTGTGGCGTCAATTTGAGCGCCGGACAGTGCAAAAGTCGGGTTGGCGATAACATTCAATGCCGCCAGCTCATTTTCATCGGACGGGCCGCCATAGGATGCGTCGACATAATCGATCAACCCTTCGTCTAGTGGCCATGCATTCACTTTGCCTTCCCAATCATCGACGATGGCGTTGCCAAAACGGAAAACTTCAGTCTGCTGATAGGGCACGCGCGCTGCAAGCCAAGCGGCGCGTGCGGCAGTCAGGGCCTCGGCGGAAGGGGCGCTGATCAAAGTGGTGATCTTGCTTTGCAAGCGCTGCGCTGTGATGAGACTATCCTCATAATTTGCTGCGGCTATATCGGCGTAGGTGCTGAGAACTGACTCTTCGCTTGCTGCAAATGCAGGTGTCGCTAAGGCAAGAGCAATAGCGGTCATCGCCGTGCGTGTCGGGGCCATTTTTAGAATTCCATCTTTGTTTGGGTCTTTGTTGACTGTCGCAAAACAGGTCGGCTATTTGGTCAGGATCAGCTTGCCAGCCCGTGTGATCCGCAGGGTATAGGTTTGATTGCCCTGCACAATTTGCGCCAGATCGCCTCCGCGAGTGAGATCGGGCGCAGCATAAGTGGGCAATTGCGGAAGCGATGTTTGGCGCGGCGGAACGGCATCAAATTTAGCGCTATGCAGCTGCTCTTGAGCAGCCCGAGAACGTGGATGGTTGGTGTCCGAAGAATGCTGCATCAAAATCGCCTCACATAGGGTGCAATGCTGGGGTCGAGTGTCCGGCATCGTTGGCTTTGGGCGGGGATGCTAACTAAATTCAATTCTTAGTAGTTTAGTCGGGTATGTCAACCCGACAAAATTAATCAGGAATAAATTGCAATTGAAATCTAGACCG
>CALKJA010000142.1 GCA_937995865.1 uncultured Paracoccaceae bacterium
GGTTCTTAGGATTAGCTACGGGCTTCTTTTTGAAGCTGAATTTCAGTCGGCAATGAAAGAAGGGCTTTCTTCTTTTGAAGCAGAGCCATCTGAGTCCAGTCACATATTGCTTCCAATTAGTGAGCACGATCTTAAGGCCGCAATCATGTCTAGTGAGGCTGCTGGGCTGTTCATTGCTGGTGAGCGCTATTCTAGCACCTCGATGTGGCTGCGCTCAGACAACAGATATTTAAATAGAAACCCATGGCACCTTGGCGAAGAGTATCGCAAATGGCTGGTCGCACAATCATTAGCCCCTTTGGATTCTGAAACCCTGACATAACCTTGTAAGGGACAATGGCTTTAGCGCTCCGTACGAGCGCCGTGACACCCACCTGGCTCGGCGATTGGCTGGCCACCGGGAGCACATATGTCTTGAGCTGTTTTAGCAAATATAGAATGAGGGTCGCTCTTCGCGAATGATCAAGGGTGCGTTTTCAAGCATGAAAAACCTGCGGGCTTTGAGATCACTCTGTGTGATTTCAAAGGAAGTCGGATGCTATAGCAAGCGGGTTCGCGTGCGACGTTAAAACTCCACCCCAATCTGAGCCTTGATCCCTGACCGGAACGGGTGCTTCACCAGCTCCATCTCGGTCACCAGATCCGCGATCTCGATCAGCTCTTCTTTGGCGTTCCGGCCCGTTAGAACAACATGGGTCATGGGTGGTTTTTCGTCCCTTAGGAACGTCACCACATCGTTGATATCGATATAGTCATAGCGCAGTGCGATGTTGATCTCGTCCAGCAGAACCATGTGATTGGACGGGTCGCGGATCAGCTCTTTGGCTTTTTCCCAAGCGGCCTGCGCCATTTCGGTGTCGCGGGTTTTGTCCTGAGTTTCCCATGTAAATCCTTCGCCCATGGTGTGAAACGCGCAGAGGTCTGAGAAGCGGCCAAGGATCAGGTCACGTTCACCCGTGCTCATCCCGCCTTTGATGAACTGGACCACAGCGCATTTCCGGCCATGAGCGATGTGGCGGAAGATCATGCCGAACGCGGCAGAGGATTTGCCTTTGCCTTTGCCCGTGTGGACAATGACTAGCCCCTTTTCATCGGTCTTGGTGGCCATGATCTTATCCCGCGCGGCCTTTTTCTTGGCCATCTTCATGGCGTGGCGGGCGGTGTCGTCTTGCTCGGTCATGTCAACCTCTCCTTAACCTGTTCTTAACCATAGGCGTGAAACCTATCGGTATGAAACATCTTCTCCCTCTTGTGGTGCTCATGCTTGCCGGATGCAACACGCCGACGCCAGAGTTCTATGGCGTGACCCCTGTTGAGGTGACGGTCAGCGGCTCAACCTACAAGGTGTTTCGGGCAGAAGATCGCGCGCAGGCGATCCGCACCAATATGGAGCGCCGCGCGAATGAGAATGCTGAGGCCAAAATCACCCACGCGATTGAGATCGCAACGGCGTGCAAGGTTGTCGGGCAGCTCAAGGGCGATGTGGTGCTGGCCAATGCGCGCGTGGATTGCGGCAGCGGCGCGCGCCCTTGGCCTGCCGAACCAATGGTTCTGGATATCGAATGTGAGATCGCCGGGCGCTCTGCGACGCGGGTCTATTGCACGCCCTACTGAGCGCCCGTGCTTATCTGTCTTTGTCTGCCCTACGCGGGATGACTGCGCGGAGGGTCACTTGATCCGAACAGAAACAGGGTTGTAGCCAAATGTGTCGCGCTCTGGATCATACCTTGCAGCAGCCACAGCTCCAATCACAAGAGCGCCAAGAATGCCTGCGCCTGCAGCACCTGCGTTGCGTTGCTGATTGGTGAGATTGATAGCTGGTGCTGTGACAGAGCCGGCCATGGCGCCCGTATCACAGCGCACAAACAGTGCGGGCGAATTCGGACCGTAATTTGGCACGACGATGTTGGCTGGGGTGGTGAACTGGGCTGAATAAAGACCTGTATCCAACACGCAAGGCACGCCTTTGATCTCTGCATTACCGTTGCCGTCAAGATTGCCCCGCGTGCGAACGGTCACTGTGGATTGTCCGCGAAAGCGTGGCACAGGATTACCGCGTGCTCGATCGCGCGCATAGACATCCAAACCCGATGCGCTTGCGGCGTTTTTTGGTGTTACCGATATCGGCGGTTGTTCAATCTCAGCCATCGCGCAGCCAAGCAATGCTATAAAGGCAACTGCAAGCGTTGCAAAATTTCGGTACACGGATCTTTGGGGCACGGGCACTGATTCCTTATGGGGTTACGCCTTGGTAGCGCGCAAGACTCTCGCGGGCGAGTCCGTAAATATCAGGCAGGCTGACCCGGCCACAAAAGCTCAATCCGTAATCCGCCGGGCTCGCGCAGCATCATGTGCTGGCGGGGGCCGTTGCCCATCGGTTCGGGTAGAAATTCGATCTCAACACCCGGCCATTCGGGCAGGGTATCTGCGAAGTTTTGCAGCTGGGCTTCGGTTTCAACTTCAAGGGCGAGGTGGTGCAAACCAATATTGGTCGCGCGGTCAAACTCCACGATCTGATCGCCAAACGCCTGCCAAAGCGTGAGCCGTAGCGCGCCATCTGTCACCGTGCTGCGCGGATAGGCGGGATCACGGGCGGTTTCTGTCCAGCCCAATGCGCCAGTGAAAAAGCCCGTTGTTTCGTCCAGGTCGCGGACGGTTAGACCAAGGTGATTGAGCCCAGATGTTTTGCTCATGGGGTACTCTTCAAGCTGTCGAGCAACGCGCGGGCGGAGTTGGAGCGTGGCGTCCAAAGCCCTCGGTCGATCGCTTCCTGCAAACGCTCCGCAATCTCGCATAGGGCCGGCGCGTTATGTTCGGCGATGAAATCGCGCACGGTGTCGTCCTCAAGATATGCCTCATGGACCAGATCAAAGTGGTGGTTTTTGACCGCACCCGTCGTGGCGGCGAAAGCAAAGAGGTAATCCGTGGTCGCGGCGATCTCGAACGCGCCTTTGTAGCCGTGGCGCATGGCGCCTTCGATCCACTTCGGGTTCACAGCGCGGGATCGTACAACGCGCCCGATTTCGTCTTCTAACGTGCGGATCACAGGGCGTTCAGGGCGCGAATGGTCATTGTGGTAGATCGGAACATCGCCACCCGTCAGCGCGTGGATCGCTGCTGAAGCGCCGCCTTCGAACTGATAATAGTCATCGCTATCGAGGATATCATGCTCGCGATTGTCCTGATTTTGAACGATTGCCTCGGACCTGCTTAACCGCGCTTCAAACCCATCGCGGTCACGCGCGCCTTCTGCGCCTTTGCCATAGGCATAGGAGGACCATTCGAGATAGGCCTCGCCCAGATCTGCGCGTGCATTCCAAAGCCGTTCATCGATCATCGCCTGAAGACCCGCACCGTAAGCGCCAGGCTTGGAGCCATAAACGCGGGGGCCGGGGGCGGCTTTGGCTGGGTTCTCACTGGCGGGTTCATCCAGCGCTTGCACAGCGCGAGCGGCCGCATCCACAAGATCGATCAATCCGGGAAACGCATCGCGGAAAAAGCCGGAGACTCGCAAGGTGACGTCCACCCGTGGACGGCCAACCACACCAGCAGGCAAGATCTCAAACCCCGTCACACGGCGGCCTGCCACATCCCAAGTGGGTTTGACCCCCATAAGAGCAAGGCATTGCGCAATGTCATCGCCGCCTGTGCGCATGTTGGATGTGCCCCAAGCGTTGAGCAACATGTGGCGCGGCCAATCGCCATTGTCCTGAAGGTGCTTTTCAACAAGCAAAGACGCGCTTTTCCAGCCAAGTGTCCAAGCCGTGGGTGTTGGGACGGCGCGACTGTCGACAGAGAAAAAGTTGCGCCCAGTAGGGAGCACGTCCATTCGCCCACGCGTGGGTGCGCCAGAGGGGCCGGGCGGAATCGCCTGCCCATCAAGAGCGCGCAGCAGGGCATCTGCCTCGGCCGGGCCACATGCGGCGACTGCAGGCGCAATGTGGTGGTCAATTTCTTCAAGCACGACCCGGCTGAGGGGGCCGGGCGCCGCACTAATCTGCGCTGTGATGCGTTGGTCCGTGCCTACGTCTAGCAAGGATTGCGCAAACAGCTCCAAACGCTCGACGGTATCCCCGGCGCTGCGCCACGTATCTGTGCTTACCGCGGTAAGCACGCTGGGCCTTGGCTCTGTCCAAGGCGCGCTCATGTCACAATCCAGCGGATCAAAAACCAGATCAAGATCGGCGGCCAACGCCCGGATAAGCGAGGCATCGCCCCCTTCACCACGCCCGCGCGCAACGCGCGCCAGTGCAATCGTCAGGTCGCGAGCCTGCTGGCCGTCAGGGCTTGTTCCGAAAATATGAAGCCCATCCCGGATTTGCGCCTCTTTGAGATCGCACAAATAGGCATCCAGCTTGGCCAGATCATCCTCGCCCCGATCTCCGGCCATGCCCACATCCCGATCAAGCCCGGTGGCGGCGGTCAGTGTAAAGATCTCTTTTTGTAGGTGCTTGATCCGGCGCGGGTCCACGCCTGCGGCCTCGTAATACTCATCTACCAGCGCCTCAAGATCGCGAAGGGGGCCATAGGTTTCTGCGCGCGTAAGGGGCGGCGTAAGGTGATCAAGGATCACCGCCTGTGCCCGGCGTTTGGCCTGTGTGCCTTCGCCGGGGTCATTGACGATGAACGGATAAATATGGGGCACGGGGCCTAGCACGGCCTCGGGCGTGCAGCTTTCAGAAAGCGCCAGCGCTTTGCCGGGCAGCCATTCCAGATTGCCGTGTTTGCCCATGTGGACGATAGCATGGGTTTGCTGGACGTGGCGCAGCCAGATGTAGAAGGCAAGGTAGTGGTGCGGCGGCGGCAGGTCCGGCGCGTGGTATGTTTCGGTTGGGTCAATATTGTAGCCGCGCGCGGGCTGGATGCCGACAGTTACGTGCCCAAAACGGATGATGGAGAGTTTGAAGCCCGGTGTGCCATTGAGAGTTTTGGGAACAATGAATGGATCGTCTTCGGGCTTGCCCCAACGGTTCTCAATGATTTGACGCAAGTCGTATGGCAGGGCGGCATAGTGTTCGAGATAGATATCCAGCGCGAGAGTCTCGCCGCCTGTTTTCTGCGCGCGATCGGTGAGCCAGTTTGTGGGGCCGTCCATGATCTGCTGCATCAGCGCGTCTGAGTCGGCAGGGATATCGGTGACGCTATAGCCAGCCGCAGCAAGCGATCTGAGAGCTTTGACCGTTGCGGCAGGGGTATCAAGGCCCACCCCGTTAGCCAGTCGCCCGTCCTTGTTGGGATAGTTCGCAAGCACCAGCGCGACCTGTCTTTGCTCAGCAGAGGTGGCGCGGAGCTTGGCCCAATGCGCGACCAATTCGGCCACAAAATCCACGCGTGTGCCTTCGGCGCGGTAGGTGGCTATGGCGCATTCGGTGGAGTCATCGAAATACGCCTCGTCTTTGAAGCTGATCGCCCGCGAGAGGATGCGGCCATCGATTTCGGGTAAGGCCACGTTCATGGCGATGTCACGGGCTGTTAAGCCGGTAAGGCCGGTGCTCCATGCTTCTTCGCCGCTTGCTGCGAGGACGGCTTGAAAGACAGGGGCTTTGTTGGCAGCGGGCGCGGTAAGCGGATTGGAACCTGTGCTTTCGGGCGTGCCCACTGCGAAAGAGGTGCAATTCAGGATCACGCTTGGCGGCGCTTGGGTGAAAAGGTGATCAAGGGTAGCGGCGGATACGGGATCCTTGAGCGAGGCCACGAAGATTGGCAGCGGGTTCAGGCCGCGCCGCGCCAGCGCCCGCGTCATCCGGTTGATCGGGTGGAGGCCAGCACCCTGCACCAGAGCGCGGTAAAAGATGATCGGCACAACGGGCGCGCCATCGGTCCAGGTTTGCTGGGCTGTCGTAAGATCCGCCTGCCCGGTGCCGGGCCAATAGATGCCCGCCTTTAGGAGCGGCTGCGCTTGGGCGGGGTACAAACCGTTGCCAAGCATGGCTCCGGCATAGCTTAGGCACAGGGCAGCATTCTCAACGCCGCCCTCCACGAAATAGGCCCAAAGCGCATCGTAATCTGCATCGGCTATTGTTGAGAACTGGCGCAGCTCATTGTCCGGTTTGTCATCTCCGGGGAGGAAAGCGACGGGCACCCCAGAAAGCCGCAAACGCGCAGCATATTGTTCAAACCCGTAACGCCAATAGCCCGCCCCGCCGAGCATCCGGACAATGACCAGCCGGGCCTGTGTGGCACAGGCATCAAGATGCATATCCACGCTCAGCGGGTGAGACAGATGGGTCAGATTGGCCAACCGAAGCGTGGGCGGCGCATCCATTTCACCACGCGCCTGAGCCAGGGCCGCAAGCTCTGTATCCGCGGCTGAGATGATCACAACATCGGCGGGGGTTTGGCTGAGATCGACAGGCTCTTGCCCATCAGAAACCTGACCGGGAGTGGCGGCAAGAAGATGCATCAGGCGCCAGTGCCGTAGTTCACGGCCAGTAGCGGGTTGTGCATTAGGGATGCGGCTAGTCGCATAGGCTCTTTTCCATGAACAGCGAGCTTTCATTCGCAATGTAGGCGCCGAACGGGCCGCATAGGGTGAAACCCTGCCGTTCATAAAGACGGTGAGCAGCATGCAGTCTATTGCCTGTTTCAAGTTTCAGCGTGGGCAAGCCCAACTCACGCGCGGTATCTTCGATCTGACGTATGAGCGCGGCTGCAACGCCTTGGCCCCGCGCGCTTTTCGCTGTGAACATGCTTTTGATCTCGCCATAGCCGTCTTTCGCAGCAAGCGCTCCTGTGCCCAACGTTTCACTGCCTGCACGGGCGGCAAAGAAGTGAATATTTGGCTTCTTGAGATCGTCGATTAAAAGGTAGTGATTGTCTTCTGGCGGAAACAGGCTCTCCATCAGAGCATGAGACGCTTCTAGCAGCGCACGAGGACCCGGCGCCGCAGGGTCGGCGGTCTCGACGATGATCATGCTATCACCTTTGCCACCCGTCATGCGGGTGCCGGGGTTTTGCTCAGAGCCTCTGTGATCGCGGCGCGATCAAGGCCGGCCTGCCCAATCACCACCAACCGCGAGCTGCGGTCTGTTTGTGGCTGATCGAAATACGTTTCAATCCGAGGCCCGACGGCCTGAAGGGTAAGGCGCATCGGCTTGCCCGCGACCGTAAGGAACCCTTTGAGTCGCAGGATATCATGGGCTTTGATCACATCAACAACCTGAGCGGAATAGGCGGTTGGATCTGCGATTTCTCCGAGTGTCACAACAAAGCTCTCAAATTCATCATGACCGTGCGTGTGTTCATTCACATGGTGGTGGTGATCCTCATCGTGGTCGTCGTCATGATGGTGTTTATGATCATGATCGTGATGATGGTGATGCAGCTCGTGACGCGCATCCAGATCGGCTTCAGCGCCAACACCCTGACCCAACAGAATATCCACCGGCAGCGCGCCTTTGGTAGCCGGAATGACCTGCACACCGTCGCGGCTTTGGGATTTGAGCGTGCCCAAAAGTGCGCCGGCCTCTCCAGGGGTAAGGAGATCTGACTTGTTGATCACGATCATATCGGCACACGCCAATTGATCCTCAAACAGCTCTGACAACGGCGTATCATGGTCTAGCCCTTCATCCGCTTTGCGCTGGGCGTCAATCGCGGCAAGGTTATGAGCAAAGCGGCCCTCGACCACCGCTTTTCCATCGACCACGGTCACCACGCCATCAACGGTGACACGCGTGGAAATGCCCGGCCAGTTGAACGCACGCACAAGCGGCTGAGGCAGAGCAAGGCCAGAGGTTTCAATCACGATGTGATCTGGCGGGGTCTCGCGGGACAGCAGTTTCTCCATTGTTGGGATGAAATCATCGGCCACGGTGCAGCAGATACAACCGTTGGACAGCTCCATGATATCATCTTCGGAGCAGGTTTCATCGCCGCAGCCTTTGAGGATATCGCCATCCACGCCCAGATCGCCAAACTCATTAATGATGAGAGCAATCCGGCGGCCCTGCGCGTTTTCAAGCATGTGGCGGATCAGCGTTGTTTTCCCGGCGCCAAGAAAGCCGGTGACAACGGTTGCTGGAATCTTGGACGGCATAGCGTGCTCCCTGTGAAACGGCCGATGATCCTAATCGGATCATCGAAGATATTATGGCGCTCTTTGGCAGAGGTAAGCGCAAAAACACCTGTGCCGCTGGTTGCGGCAATGGTCAAGGCTGCGCACGACATGTGACAGCGAGAATGCGTCTTAGCTTGGGTTAAACTGCTATATGTTGTGGATAACCCCGCGTACGTGGGCACATGCTGTTGACACAGGCCCGCACCCTTGGCCAGCATAAGCCACCCAAAGGAATCGGAGGCCTCATGCGCTTCTCAAAGCTTCGCCTCAACGGCTTCAAGAGTTTCGTGGACCCCACGGAGCTTGTTATTGCGGATGGACTGACCGGTGTGGTCGGGCCAAATGGCTGTGGGAAATCCAACCTGCTGGAGGCTTTGCGCTGGGTCATGGGCGAAAACCGCCCCACCGCGATGCGCGGCGGCGGCATGGAGGATGTGATCTTTGCAGGGGCACAGACCCGACCCGCGCGAAACTTTGCTGAGGTAGGCCTTATAATTGATAACGGCCTGCGGCTCGCACCGTCCGGTTTCAACGACCAAGATCAGCTTGAGGTGATCCGACGGATCACGCGGGATGCCGGCAGTGCCTATAAGGCCAACGGCAACGACACCCGTGCGCGGGATGTTCAAATGCTCTTTGCCGATGCCTCCACGGGGTCACATTCTCCGGCATTGGTGCGTCAGGGCCAGATTTCTGAGCTGATCAACGCCAAACCCAAGGCGCGGCGCCGCATTCTTGAGGAAGCTGCTGGGATCAGTGGGCTGTATCAGAGGCGCCACGAGGCCGAGCTGAAACTGAAGGGGGCCGAGACCAACCTCTCCCGCGTTGATGATGTTTTGGAGCAACTGGCCACGCAGCTTGCTTCGCTTGCACGCCAAGCGCGGCAGGCCGCACGGTATCGTGAAATCGGCGCAGAACTACGCATCGCTGAAGGGCTTTTGCTGTATCGCCGTTGGAAAGAGGCGGATTTGGCCCGAGCTGATGCCGAGGCGGTCCTGCGGGCACAAGTGACGGCAGCAGCACAGGGTGAAACGGCTGCCCGTCAAGCGGCACGGACGCGCGAAGAAGCAGAGGGCAAGTTGCCGCCCCGCCGCGAAGAAGAAGCGATAGCAGGGGCAGTTTTGCAGCGGCTCACCGTGCAGCGTGATACCTTGGCGGATCAGGAAAAGACTGCGCTGGGGGCGATTGAAACGCTTGAGCGCCGCATCGCCCAACTGGCCCATGACCTTGATCGGGAAGCCGGTTTGAACAAAGACGCCGGCGAAACGATTGAACGGCTTGAATGGGAGGCGTCAGAGCTTGCCAAGGCGTCGGACGGGCAGGACGCGGCCTTGGCTGCTGCTGGCGAAGTGGCGCGCAATTCCGCTGCGATTTTGCAGGAACGTGAGGCACAGATGTCCTCTTCGCAGGAAGACACGGCGCGGCTTGCAGCGCGGCACCAGTCTGCCGCTCGATTCCGGGATGATTCCGAAAAAGCGCTGATATCCGTGGTCCAAAAGTCTGCGGCAGCTCAGGCGGCCGCCAGCAAGGCACAAGAAACAGTCACGACCGCGCAAGAGGCCCAAGCGCTTGCACAAGCGGCCGAGACTGAAGCGAACGCGACCGTGCACTCCGCAGATGAAACGCTTGCAGCCACTGAGGCGGCGCTGGGTCGGATCCAGACCGACGAATCCGAAGCCCGCGCTGTACGCTCGGAGGCAGAAGGCGAGGCGGGGGCCTTGAAAGCGGAAGTGCAAGCGCTGGCGCGGCTGGTCGCGCGGGATTCGGCCGGTGGCCCGCAGCTTTTGGATGAACTGCAAGTGACACCGGGTTTTGAAAAGGCGTTGGGTGCAGCTTTGGCCGATGACTTGAAAGCGCCGCGGTTGGGCGTGGATACAGGCACTGGCTGGCGTGCCCTGTCCGGGTACGACGCGCCGCAAGCATTGCCTAATGGTTCAGTTGCTTTGGAGGATCATGTTTCGCTACCGGATGTGTTGGCGCGAAGGATGTCGCAAGTTGGCGTTGTTGAAGCAGATCAAGGCGCTGCTTTGCAGTCAGCTTTGAAGCCGGGACAAAGACTTGTGTCACGCGCTGGGGATGTTTGGCGTTGGGACGGATTCGTGGCAGCGGCTGAAGATACGCCATCAGCGGCGGCGCTTCGTCTGGAGCAGATGAACCGGCTGAAGGCTTTGGAGAGCGAAGAGGATGTTGCGCAAAACCATGCCGCGGCTGCGCGCAACACCCACGAAGCTCTGGCAGCCCGCCTGAAAGAGCTTGCCGCCGCTGATCAGGCCGCGCGGCATGCGCGGCGTGCGGCAGATCAGCAGATGGCGGATGCAGCCCGCAAACTTTCGCGCGCAGAGGCAGAACGCACAATGGCAGAGGGCAAGGTTGAATCCTTGTCGTTGGCCGTGACGCGCCATGCAGATGAAGAAACCGCTGCCCGCACGCAGCTGACCGAAGCAGAAAGCGCCCTCACTGGGCTGCCAGATTTGGCGGCAGCGCGGGCTGAGCTGGAAGATGTAAAACTGACGGTTGAAGCTGCACGGGTTACGATGCTGGCCCACCGCGCGGCCCATGACGAACAGCGGCGCGCGGGTGAGGCGCGCGTGAAGCGTGCGCAGGAGGTGACCAAAGAGATTAGCGGCTGGCGGCACCGGTTAGAGACTGCCACAGCACGCACTGCAGAGCTGAGCGAACGTAAGACAACCAGTGAGGCTGATCTGGCAGCGGCGCAGGCCGCGCCTGCAGAAATCACGGCCAAGCGTGAGGCGTTGGCCGAGGAAATCGACAAGGCGGAAGGGCGCCGCAAGGCCGCAGCGGATGCTTTGGCTGAGGCGGAAACGGCTTTGCGTGCAGCAGTGGAAACCGAGCGCGAGGCCGAGCGTACGGCAGGGGCTGCACGTGAAAGCCGCGCCCGATCCGAAGCGCGCTTTGATGCGGCAAAGGAAACGCTGGAACTTGCCGCTGAACGGATCGAAGAAGCGCAAAACGTGACCCCTGCGCAGCTTTTGGAGAGCCTTGACCGGGATCCAGAGAACATGCCGGATGCCGAACGGATTGAAGCGGATGTCGCCCGGTTGCGCCGTCAACGGGATGCGCTGGGTGCTGTGAACCTGCGGGCCGAAGAAGACGCGCGCGAGGTCGAGGAAGAACGCTCGGCGCTTGCGTCAGAAAAAGATGATCTGGAGGCCGCGATTGCCACGCTGCGTTCCGGAATTGCATCGCTGAACAAAGAAGGCCGCGAACGGTTGCTTGCGGCGTTTGATGAGGTGAACCGCAACTTTTCGCTTCTGTTTACGCATTTGTTTGGGGGCGGCGAGGCGAAGCTTGTGCTTGTGGAATCCGAGGACCCTCTTGAGGCGGGGCTGGAGATTATGTGCCAGCCACCGGGCAAAAAGCTCTCTACGCTGTCGTTGCTGTCAGGTGGCGAGCAAACCCTGACGGCGCTGGCGCTGATCTTTGCGGTGTTCCTTGCCAACCCGGCGCCGATCTGTGTGCTTGATGAGGTGGACGCGCCGTTGGATGACGCCAACGTCACGCGGTTCTGCGATCTTTTGGATGAAATGACCCGCCGGACCGATACGCGATTCTTGATCATCACGCACCACGCGGTAACGATGAGCAGGATGGATCGGCTGTTCGGCGTAACCATGCAAGAGCAGGGCGTGTCACAGCTTGTGTCTGTGGATCTGCATGGGGCGGAGCGGCTGGTGGCGTGATGGCGGTTCGGACGCTCCCGGTCTGGCTATGCCAGCCCGGATCGCCCCGCCCGCCATCCCTTTGAACGCTCCGCATTGCTCGCTGAATCGTGACTCAGGCTACGCGCAAACTTAGCTACGGTTCGATCATGAAATTTTTGATCTTGAGTTTGGCTGTCACAGCCAGTGGCGTTTCTGCGCAAACGCTTCGCGAGGGCGATACAGTTTTGAATGACAGGCAGATGGCGGCCCTTTCTGGTGTTCGGCATGTGTTTTTTGATGGTGGGACATCGTTCTTTTCTGAAACAGACCGATACACCTATACCTATCCGGATGGGGGCGTTGCGCATGGGCGCTATGAGATCCGCATCGATGGTCAGGTCTGCACTTCTTTCACCCATGGGTTCGAGCGTTGTGACACCTATGTGCAAAGCGGATCGCGTTTGGTTTTGATTACCGAAGATGGCACCCGTTTCCCCGTACGCGAGGTGAACTAAATCACGCAGAGCACAACCGCGATGCCAAGGCATACGGCCCAAACACGCCATAGGGTGCCGATCGTCTTGTCGATGTCCGACGGAGCGAGGGATTTGCGGCCATCTTTGTTCACAAATGGAAAATCGCGCAACGCCCCATCATAGGCACGCGGGCCGGATAGGGCGATTCCGTGGATCCGCGCCATCGCAGATTCGGGCCACCCAGCATTGGGCGAACGGTGCAGTGGGGCTTCGGATGTGACGGTTTTCCAGTGAACGGTCCCGCCATGTGCAACGAGGATCAACACAGCGGTCAACCGTGCGGGCACCCAATTGAGGACGTCATCTAGCCGTGCGGCGGCCCAGCCAAATTGTGCGTGGCGTGGGGTGCGGTATCCAATCATGCTGTCTGCGGTGTTGATCGCCTTATAGGCAAGAATTCCAGGCAATCCGGCGAGGGCAAACCAAAAAAGCGGGGCGGTAACGCCATCTGATAGGTTCTCAGCCGCGCTTTCGATCGCCGAGCGGGCAACAGCGGGTGCATCCATCTGGCCCGTATCGCGGCCAACGATCATCGCGACGGCCGATTTCCCTTCGCTCAGTGAATAGCGCAAACCATCCGCCACTTTTTGCACATGCTCGACCAGGGAGCGCTGTGCCAAAAGCACTGCAGCAAGGATCGCTTCAGCCCACCAGCCAAGTTGAGCAATGGCCGGCCCGATCGCAAAAGCGGACAAAAGGAGCACCACGACAAGTGCGGTTCCTTTGGCTTTGCGGTTTTTGCCAGAATTAAAGCGTGCATCCGACCAGCCAATTGCACGGCCTATCAGAACAGCGGGGTGCGGGACGCGATCCCAGAGCCATTTTGGTTCGCCGAACACGGCGTCCAGCACCATCGCGCACAGGAGGGTCATCGGGGCAACGTTGCCAGCGCGGCGCTCAAACGCTCCCATTCTTTTGGGCCGGGAATGCCAAGGCGAAGCCACGTATCCGAGTAAGGAAAAATGCGAGACCAGATGTGATGACGTGCCAGATGAGCCTGCGCGTCCGCCGCTATTTGCGCGTCATAGAGCCGAAAAAGGGATGTCCCGCCGATTAACTGAAAGCCAGCCTTGCCCGTAAGTTCATCCAGCCGTGCGGCATCGGCATTAAGCCGTGTGCGGGTTGTGTGGGCCCAAGTCTCATCGTCCAGAGCCGCCGCCCCGATTTCAAGCGCGGGGCCAGACACAGCCCAAGGGCCAAGCCGCTCTTTGAGGGTGGCGATCAGGGAGGGGTCTCCGATTGCAAAGCCCAAGCGCAGGCCCGCGAGGCCCCAGAATTTGCCAAAGCTCTTGAGTATAATGCGGCCCTTGCCAGCGGCTTCCGCGATCAGCGATTGGCCTGGTGTGACGTCGCAGAAGCTTTCGTCGATGACGGCCAAGCGCGCTGTGGGAGTTTCGCCAAAAGCTCCATCGGGGTTATTGGGGTGCACGATAACCTGTGCATCTACATTACCGTCTTCAGTGTCTTGCCAGCCCGCCGAACGAAACGCCGCCGCGTGTTCGTTATAAGTGCGTGTGGCAATTGAAACGTGGCCCTTGGGCGCAAGGTATGGGATCTGTGCGATTAAGGCAGAGCAGCCCGGCGCGGCAAGGATCGCGGCCCCGTCTGGTACGGACCAAAAGCGGCGCGCCGCAGACAAAAGGCGCTCCATTGCGGCCTGATCTGGTAGCGCCTGCCATGCGTCGGAGGAAATCCTTCCCACCGTGTAAGGGACCGGGTTGATGCCCGTTGAAAGATCAATCCAGCCCGCGCGCGTCCCACCAAAGGCCGCGACGGCGGCATCTATACCGCCCCCGTGATCCCGTTTTGTATTCATTCCTCTGGGAGCGGTGCCATGCGGGTCACAAAATGACCCTTCACGCCTGCGGGCCATTCGCGGTACGGCACTTGGCCGCTCTCGCTTAGGGCGTGTTTGGTGGCGTATTCAACGATGGCTTCGGCGGACTCTTGGGTGGCTTCGAATTCGCCAAGTGTATAGGCAAGCTTGCCGTCGGCCTGAAGTGTCACATTGCAAGCGCGTTTACAGCCCATCGTGCAAGACAGCCGGCGGGTGCGCACGGAGTTTGCACCATCTGCTGCGGCTTCAACCAACTCAGCCAACACTTCGCCATCGGTTTCGCCCTGAAGCCAACCGTCACGTTTGCAGGTGTCGCAGACTGTGATCCAACTTGTCATTTTACCCTCCCGGATTTGGCCAAGGTGTGGCGGATGATCAGACTGCTTGCAAGACCTTGCGGCCATGTGGGTCTGACCAATCCAAATCCGGGTTCACAGGAATGACCCGGTGCGGATTGATGCTTTCATGACTGAAATGATAGTGGCGCACGATATGCGACATATTCACTGTTTTGGCCACGCCGGGCCATTGATAAAGCTCGCGCGCATAAGCCCAAAGAGCGGGGTAATCGATGATCCGCTTTTTGTTGCACTTGAAATGCAGGTGGTAGACCGGGTCAAAGCGCACGAGGGTAGTGAAGAGCCGCCAATCCGCTTCGGTCAGCTGGTCACCCATTAGATAGCGGTGTGCTGTCAGTCTTTCTTCTAGCCAATCCAGCGTTTCGAATAACGGGTGAACAGCCGCGTCATAGGCGGCTTGGGTGGTGGCGAAGCCGCATTTGTAAACACCGTTATTGAGCGTGTCGTAGATCCGGGCGTTCACAAGCTCGATCTCGTCACGCATAGTTTCGGGCCATAGATCAAACGTGTTGCCTGTCAGCCCGTCGAAGGCAGAATTGAACATGCGGATGATTTCAGAAGATTCGTTAGAGACAATTGTTTCGCGCTGTTTGTCCCAAAGAATTGGCACGGTGACACGACCCGTCATGCCGGGCTGAGCCTTGAGGTAGATATCCCGTGCAAAGGGCATCCCAAACAGGCTATCCCCATTGGCCCCGTCACTGTCCCTTTCGAATGTCCAACCGTCGCTCAACATATCAGGGTGCACGGCGTCGACCGTGATCAGATCCTCCAGCCCCTTGAGACTACGAAAGATCAGTGCGCGATGGGCCCAAGGGCAGGCATAAGAAACATACATGTGGTAGCGCCCGGCCTCGGCTTGAAAGCCGCTCTCGCCGGATGGCCCTGCGCTGCCATCGGCGGTGATCCAATTGCGGAATTTTGCATCTTGGCGTTTGAATGCGCCACCGCTGGATTTGGTGTCATACCACTGATCCGTCCATTTCCCGTCAACAAGCAGTCCCATAACTGTCTCCCCTTTTTGGTGTTCTAGCAGAGCTACGTCGTTGGGCGGGCCCAATAAACGCGGATGGGCGCGCAGGAGGGCTGCGCAGATTCACAGGCCTATCTACATTCCAATGTTACAAGGGGCATGATAGCCGCAATCATATGACCCGAACTTCACCCAATCTGGCAACGCTGATGGCCGTGTCCGGTTTGTCAGTGATGTCATTGAATATGTTCTTGCCTGCGCTGCCCCAAATCGCCCGCGATTTGGATGTGAGCTACGCGGCTGCGACTGCGACTGTGTCGGGATATCTGGCGCTGACGGCGGTGCTGCAGCTGATCCTTGGGCCGTTGTCTGACCGGATTGGACGCCGTCCAGTGGTCTTATTTGCGATGGGGGCGTTTGCTGTGCTGTCAGCGGTTTGTGCGCTGGCGCAGGATTTCACGACGTTCCTGAGTGCGAGATTGCTGCAAGGGGTTGTTATTGCAGGCTCTACGATGGCGCTTGCCGCTCTGCGCGATACATCAGACCCGACACAAGCCGCCAAGAGGATTAGCTGGGTTGCTATGGGAATGGCCTTAGGACCAATGGTTGGCCCGGTGGCCGGCGGGATTTTGGATACTGCTCTGGGCTGGCGGTCGATCTTTTGGGCGATGAGCGCAGGCGGTGCTTTGTGTTTCCTGTTATGTCTACTCGATTTCAAAGAAACAAATCTCCATCGGTCTAGAAACTTTGCGGAACAAGCGCGCGGGTATCCTGCATTGCTGTCCTCTGGTGTGTTCTGGGCTTTTTCCATGTCTATCGTGACGGGGGTGGGCTGCTTTTATATCTTTGTCTCCGGTGCGCCATTGGTCGCGGATCGGGAATTTGGGATGTCCACGGCGCAGCTTGGCTTTGCGATCGGAGTGATCACGCTGGGGTTTATTCTGGGCAACTACGTTTCTGGCCGCATCGCAGAACAGGTTGGGCTTGGCGGCATGGTTCTTGCGGGGCGCGCCACGCAGGTTGTTGCGATAGGTGGCAATATGGGATTGCTGGTGATGGGTGTGTTGGAGCCGCCGGTGTTCTTTGGCTTTATGGCACTGGTTGGATTTGGGAATGGCTTGTCTAATCCATCCGCTCATGCGGGGCTTATGTCCGTGGATCCAAAACTTGTTGGAAGTGCGGCGGGCCTTTCGGGTGCTATGGTGCTTGCGGCTGGTGCAGTGTTTACGGCCCTTTCGGGCGCGGTATTGGAAACAGGGCCGCCTGCGTTAACGCTCCTGATCGCAATGGGGATCGTTGCGCTTGGTGGGCTTGCGTCGGGCATTGCAGCCTACAGGCTTTCGCGCACCTACGCGCGCGTCTGACTGACCGACTGGGCCAAAGAGGTGGTTTGCTTTGGGTCAAGAACGCGGAGCGCCTTACGGCGCGCACGGGGTTTAATGGGGGCAGGCCCCCACACCCCCGGCCGCCTCCGGCGGGAGTATTTTAAGACAAAAGAAAAATGTATCGGCGTGTTACGCCTTGGAGAGAGCGCCAAAGATCGACGCGCTGTGATCCGTTAGGTAGATTTTGAGCCATGGGGTAAATCGCTCCGGGCGACGTTCGATTTCGGCCTTGAGATCATAGAGGTCAACCCAGCGTGTGGCGGCGACTTCGTGAGGATTTGGGGCGATTTCGAGATGCGACGGGGCTTGAGCGACAAAGATATCAACGACCTCATGCTCTGTTAGGCCGTCTCCAACATCTGCCCGATATTCCACGCGATCTCGGTGGGCCGGGAAAAGGCCCTTGATGCCCAGTTCCTCATTCAACCGGCGCACAGCACAAGCGGCAGGGTTTTCACCGAATTGGGGGTGTGTGCAGCAGGTGTTGGTCCAGAGGCCCGGCGTGTGGTACTTGCCAAAGGCGCGTTGCTGCAGCAATGTCTTTGTGCCGTCCATTACGAACACACTCACGGCCTGATGGCGCAACCCGTCTTCGTGGGCTTTGAGTTTTTCGACCTGCGTCAGGGTTCCGTTTACCCAGGCTGGGATCATGATGGTCATTTCACATGCTCCGGGTGGGCGATGCCCATTAGATGTGCCAAATTTCTGTAGTTCGATGTTCATCTGCACGTTCAAGCAAGGCTTACTGCGCTTTGTGTTCATATAGGGGCATGGGCAGGGTCGCGCACGTCGACATCATGACACAGGGGGGGCATTTCGTACGCAGGGACGAAAGAGGTTGCGAAGGTATACGGTGCCAGACGTATAACCCCGCGCCTTTTTGCACCCTTTCCTGAAACGCACCAAAGGCAAATTCGTTGTTTCAGTTTTCGGTGTGTTGTGGAAACATTGCATAGCGCGCCATTTTTTGCTGAGAAGCTTCTCTTTGCGGCGGGCCAATGGTGAGTGTCGTGTTGTCCGTGTCCTTAGTGAGCTGTCGTGCAAATGTATGATCTCTGTGCGCGGGGCTTCGAGAAAAAGAATTGGGAGAAAGATATATGAAATATATTGTGCTGGGTTTAGGTCTTACTTTTGCAGCCTCGTCCGCATTTGCGATGGGCCACGCCAGTGGTGATGCCGCTGCCGGGGAGAAAGTTTTTGGCAAGTGTGCCTCTTGCCATACCATTGCAAATGACGCGGGAGAAGTGCTGGCGGGGAGTGGTCGTCGGACTGGTCCTAATCTGTATGGTGTTGTTGGCCGTCAGGCGGGCTCTGCCGATGGGTTTCGAGGATATAGTAGCGACTTGATCGCCGCGGGTGAAGCGGGTCTCGTTTGGGATGAAGAAACTTTCGTTGCCAATGTCCAAAATCCAAGCGGCTTTTTGCGGGAAGTCACCGGCAACAATCGCGCGCGCAGCAAGATGGCTTTCCAGCTTCGCGGCAGTTCGGCAGCTGAAGACGCGACAAATGTTTGGGCGTTTATTGCGTCCCTTTCGCCAGAGCCAAGCGAATAGAAACAACCGGCCCGTCGGTGTTTGGCCGCTGATCCATATGAGCGAGAACAGGTTTGAGCCCGGGCCGCATGGCCTGGGCTTTTCGCAGTATGCGCCGTTAAAGTCATTTCCACAGACTCGATTT
>CALKJA010000143.1 GCA_937995865.1 uncultured Paracoccaceae bacterium
TCGATCACGCGCACCGAACCGATGCGCACGGCCTTCGCCGCCGTCCGCGTTGGCATCGTGATGTTCACCATCCCCTTTGTTTTCGCATGGTATCCTGAACTTCTTTTGATCGAAGAGGCCGTGACAATCACAGACAAAACGGGCCGCAGCACCCTGATTGAAGGATACACCGGTAGCATCGATTGGAGCGCCTTGACCCTGCTAGGACTGCGCCTGATCCTGGCGCTCTATTTGATGGCCTCGGCGCTGGCCGTGTACGACCGCGCGCCCCTGCGCCGTTGGGAAGTGGGTCTGAGACTGTTGGCGGCTGTGTTGCTTTTGTGGAAAACTATGATGTTGATTTGGGTCGGTCTTTTGCTGGCAGCTGCGTTGATTGGATGGCACGTTTTCGCAGCGCGAAGGGACGAAGCAACTGACGGCTAGTGGGTTTCCAGACACGGAACCCAAAGCCTCCATTCGTGCTCGGCGCCGAAACAAAAATATAGGTTCGATGCTGACTTTAGATTGATCGTAAGCGTTGCATTGACCCCCTAATCAGCCTCTGACACGGTCGTGCCGATCATGACATAATACCTCAAAACGAACAGAGGCGGCAGTCATGGAAAAGTTTTCACAGTGTTTCGAAGTCTATGGCTTCACCATTGAAGCCCACGCTGGCGGTCGGCGAGTCTGGCCACCTATCTTCAAGCAGTTCATCAAGCGGGAACTCGAAAGTTGCGAATTGATCGTCGATGACGTCATGAAAGCATGCAACGTCTGCCAATCTCTCGTCTACAAATGGCGCTCAGACGTCAAGCGCGCCTCTAGCCGCCAGACCACAAAGCACGAGGAACGGATGTTTTCAGAAGTGGTGTTCGAAGATGTCGAACAGCATGTCGCCGTCGAGGCTGATGTATCTCAGATAACGTTGCGCGGGCGGAAAACAGAGATTTTGTTACCACCAAGTTACCCTGTAGACGCCCTCGTTAAGGTGGTCCTCGCGCTTGAGGGACAAGTATGATCTCACCCGCTAACAGCTTCAAATTTTACGTTGCCTCAAAACCCGTCGATTTTCGTAAAGGCATGGACGGCCTCGCCGCGATTGTGATGAATTAGTTTGACCTGGATCCATTCAACGGTGCCATCTTCGTCTTCAGATTAAAACGTTCCGATCGCATGAAGCTGATTTTTTGGGATGGCACCGGCCTAGTCATGACCTACAAGCGGATCGAAGGCGCTGGGTTTGTATGGCCACGCATGACGGACGGTGTCATCACGATCAACCGCTCGCAGTTTGAAGCATTGTTCGACGACTTGAATTCCAGCTCCAAGCTGCTGATGGACGAGACAACGTTGGCGCAACTCATGCCCGACACTGGTAAGACCAAGACCTGTTTCGTTTGGGCCCTATGTCGTGATGATCGACGCTGGAAAAGAAATGCACACCCGGCCGTCGCTTTTCATTTCGAGCAGTCTCGCAAAGGCGAGCATGCTGAAGAAATTCTCGATGGTTTCAAGGGAACACTGCAGGTTGACGGCTATGCAGGTTACAATCGCCTCACTCGCGATAGTCGTGACGGTGGGCCGTTAACGCTTGCATATTGCTGGGCACACGTCCGACGCAAATTCTTTGATGTACACAAAGCCACTAAGTCGGACAAAGCACTTCAGGTGTTGACACTGATCAACGACATCTATGCCATCGAGCATGATTTGAAGGGCAGCCCGCAGATGTGCGTCGAACAGTCAGGCAGGCAGAAAGTGCCCTTTTTGGTCGCTCAGTTACACCTACTTCTGCTGCGGTTGTCAGGAGAGACCTCGATGAAGTCCACTCTGGGACAGGCCATCTGCTATACCATGAAGTTGTGGGATGGTCTGAATGTGTTTCTCTCGGACGGGCGTGTCGAGATGGACAATAACGCCGTTGGGAATACCATTCGGCCAATCGCGCTACTGCGTAAGAACGCGTTGTTTGCCGGATCTGAAATTGGTGGTCGTAACTGGGCAGTCATGGCCAGCCTCATCAGTACCTGCCGATTGAACGGCGTCGAACCTTACGCGTACCTCACCTGGGTGTTCGAGCAGATGGCCATGGGACACCCGCGCTCCCAATACGAACAATTGCTCCCGTGGTATTGCCCGAACGGGAAATTCGGCATCGAATAGCCCGGGGCCATCAATCCTACCTTACCAGCTGTCCGGCGGTTGCCGGTCAGCCAAAAGGTGTCTCCGCTGGAAGTGTGGAAAGCGGAAGCTCGCTGCGGGTGCGTTCGATATGTAGAACAATTTGAAAAGCAGACTGTCCTTATCAATACCTGACCAGCCGACACTATCACTTCGATAGGAACTTGTCAGACAGCAAAGGTAGTTCTTCGCCTTTGAACTACGTTTTGCCATTTACGTTCCTATCGCCCAAATTACGTCCGTCCCGATGGAGTGAGACGACGGGAATTTTCAGTTCGGACATGGGTGTTTCCAGCTTTAACAACTGGGATCGCCAATATGTATCGACATTCACGAACTGTCATTTCGACGGCAGTACTTTTCCAACTTTTGGGTTGCGGGGCCGGAATTTCGACCGAAACTACCGCCCTCTACGCTCGCTTAAACGGAGTATTTATAAGCGATGGCTACGGATACGTCGTCGACCTGCGTGGCGACACGCGGGACGTTTATCATCTCTCCGTTGATAGTTGCGTTTTCGACGAAGACACCAGTGCCGTCATTCAGCATGTCCTTGAGCCCGATAATGTTTTCGAAGCACCCGATGGCCAAAGCTTTGCGTATGGTAGTGCGTATGAACCTCACAAGATAACGTTTCATCGGACTGCTGCGCTACCTGTGCCTTGCGTGACGCCAATCCCGGATACGCCGCAGGGCAACTTTGATGCCTTTGCTGCCGCCTTTTCTGCGCATTACGGGTTCCTTGATCTTCATGGCGTGAACTGGTCGCGGCAGGTCGCCGTGGCTCGTTCAAAGCTGACCTCGTCCACGACAGATGAAGATCTTTTTGCCCTTTTCGCTGAGATGGTAGCTCCAATTGAGGATAGCCATCTATCGTTGGAAGCCGAAATCAACGGTCGGGAGTTCACTGTCGACCCCGTCACAACCGCCCTTAGCCGTGGTGCAATCAGGTTGGCTGCTGAAAACGGCACCTCAAAGCAAGAGATCGTGCTGGCAACGCTGGATCAATATTGGAACCAAGGTGTGGCTGAAGGTATCTTGGGTGGCCATGGTCATGAGACAGGTGGCGGTAAGCTACGGTACGGTTTGATTGATGACACTATCGGCTACATCAATGTTTTGATGCTGGCGGGTTACACCAGCAACGACTTTTTCTCTGACACAGATGTGTTGGATGACTCCGCCGAACATCAGCGGATCAACGCAATCTTAGACGAAATTATGATCAGCTTTGCCAGTGCCAACGTCAGTGCTGTCATAATTGATGCCAGCCTTAACTTCGGTGGTAGCGATTACATGGGGCGCGAAATTGCGGCCCGTTTTACCGACCGGCAGCGGTTGGCCTATACCAAGGCGGCATTTGATGCGGCAGGTGCACCGGAAACGTCCGTGTATGTTGTACCGACAGAACGGCCTTCGTTTGATGGGCCCGTCTATTTGATGACAACGGATTCCACTGTCAGCGCCGGCGAAATCATGACGATGGCCCTGCGCGCATTGCCCAATGTCACCCACGTTGGACAGTCAACCAACGGATCCCTTTCTGATGTGTTGGACAAGACGCTGCCGAATGGCTGGGCGCTTACACTATCCAACGAAATCTATCGCGACCACATCGGTATCGCGTGGGAAGGACGCGGGATATCACCCGAAATTTCCTTGGACATCTTTGATGAAGCAACCCTCGTTGATGGCCATCCGTCCGCCGTCGGGACCCTCGTTGCACACATCCACGCTCAACTAAACAAATAGCGAAAGAGCTAACGACAATGAAATTAATCCAAACGACACTACTTTTCGGCGCTGTGTTCACGACCCCAGTCTGGGCCGAAGGGACATTCACACTGGGTGCATTTACCAGTAACGACGCGAGCGTCTATATCGACCATAACGATTGGAGCCTTGTGCCTTACGTGGCCTATGACACCGATAGCTTTCACGTTGGATTTGATGGGATTGCCTATCACCTAATGAACACAGATCAAACGACACTGTCGATCGGGGCAACCACCAACCACGGCGACATTTTTGACCAGGGCATCGCGGTTTTTGACGGATTAGACCGTGAGGCAGACTTACAAATCGAGCTTACAGTTGATCACGACTTTGGTGGGCTTTTTATCGAAGGTCTGGTCGCAATTGACGTATCTGAAGCCAAAAGCGGGCACTTAGCTACCGTTGCTGCCGGTTACGCGAAAGATCTATCGTTCGCATCACTGTCCGTGACTGGCGGGATCACTTACACGTCCGAAGAACACAACCAATATTACTACGGGGTCAGCACGAAAGAAGCCACCGCCGACCGAGCCATGTATCCGGCGGACGAAGCTTTTATGCCATTTATCGCAGTTGAAGCCTTTATGCCGGTTTCCGACAATGCAACCCTTGTGGCACAGATCGAGTTGACAGATTTGAAGGATGTAAAGGATAGCCCGCTACTTGATGGCGACATCAGCACCACTGCTCTTTTGGGTATTGCTTATCAATTTTAGAAGTATCTGAGTGCAGGGCATTTTTTGCCCTGCGCCATGACAGACCGGAACACAAATGCTATCTACTGCGCTAATTTTGATCATTCACAGCACACTTGCGGGACTGTGTCTGTTTTGCGCGAACCTGTTGTTGCTACGTCGCAGGGATGAAGGCGTTTACGTACCTTTAGCCCTCTTGTTTATGTTCCAAGGGCTTAGCTTTTCACCTGATTTGATAGCCGACGCGATCTATGGCTCGGACGCTCAGACATCATGGCAAATCTACCTCAATGTGCTTATCAGTCCACTTGATTTGGCCAGCCCCTTGTTATTTTGGCTTTATGTACGCGCATTGACAACCGAAGGGCCTGTCAGGGCTGTGCCCGGTAAATTCTGGCATGCGGCGCCTATCGCTGCGGCATCATTGTGCATCGCGCCCGTGGTCGCCATACCGGCAGACATTCTGAACGGGATTACTCCGCCACCACCAGAAATGATGCCAAATATCCGGTTGATCATGCGACTTTTGCTGATCGCAGACATAATATTTATGGCAATTGTGACCGTCTATATTGCACTCACACTCTGCATGCTGCGGAGCTACAGCAAACGACTACGGGACATTTTTGCCAGTACCGAGAACCGTGAACTGACATGGATTTGGCTCATTACCATCAGTGCGGGAATCTATTTGTTGGTCGGCTTTGTTGATACGTTGTCAGAAAGCTTTGGTTGGCACCCGGATGTAATACAAAACCCCGTTTTTCAAGTTCTAGCCGAGTTCATTATTCTAGTGTTGATGTGGGTTATCGGAATTTGGGGGCTGCGCCAGCGTCCAGGGTTACGTTCTTCAATTGCTGAGCCTTTGGCGGAATCAATCGGTCCGGAACTATCAAAATACAAACATTCAGCGCTTGATGAGGAGAGAGCAAAGCGGATCGCTGCAAAGATTGAAACCGCAATGCAGGCAGACTTGCTATACCGCGACCCAAATTTGTCGCTTTGGGACTTATCAAAACATATTTCGGTTACGTCGCATTATGTATCGCAAACTTTGAACACAAAATTGGGCCGCAGCTTTTTTGACTACGTCAACTCATGGCGGATCAAAGAGGCTGTAACGCTGTTGACTGCAACAAAAGAAACGACCCTGACCATCGCACTCGACGTTGGTTTCAACTCACGCTCGTCGTTCTATAAGGCCTTCAAGCGTGAGACTGGGAAAACGCCGCGAGAAATACGCGAAAAATGATATGGCCCGGTGCATCAGGTCACACTGGCTATCATAATATATACATAGTGCACGATTAGGTTTCATCTGTGCTGCGCGTCGATCTTTATGTCGGGTCTGTGGTAAACGCGCCCGAATGTCTAACCATCGTGTCAATGTCTGGTTTGGGCCGGTCACAGCCTCCGCCAGAACTGTCATGCCCTTTCCTGTCGTTCAGCTTTCTTCTTAGCTCTTGCTGCTACACTTCGCTTCCCGAGTTCAGACATTGCGTTGCGGATCATCTCTTTCTGATTGACCTCGGCGACCATAGTGGAGGGCGTTTCGCTTGTTTCAGCCGTTGTTTCGTCGGTTTGGATTTTAGGGGTTTTTGACGGTTCCACGACAGCTCTGACGGCTGGCTCAGGTCTCATCATTGGTATGGCATCAGTGATTGTTTCTTCTTCTTCGTCACTCAGCGACCGAAGTAGTCCAACGTCGAACAACTCAATGTCGACGGCGGTGGCGGTGGCTGGGTTTATGAGGGCGGTCATGATTAGGTTGACTTTGTAGTATTGAGAGGTGCGGTCATTTTGGTATCCCTTTTGATCTGTAATCTGTC
>CALKJA010000144.1 GCA_937995865.1 uncultured Paracoccaceae bacterium
CTGATCCGGGTCACATGCGATAAAATTGATATTTGAACGGGGTTTGGCGAAACGACTGCTAATTATTTGCGCAGACGCGTATTCAATGGGCATTGGTGCGGGCAAATGACCGCGCCATGGGCTGGTCGTGTACGCTAAACAATCAGCGGGCAGGCGTTTTGCATCCCGGCGTTGATGGACACTTGCACTGCATAAAGGCGGCAATGGACCCCGCAGATCACACCAAGGAGCTATTCATCTGTAGTCCAACAAGGACAATTCAGAGACGAGCCAATGTTGGCCAGAAACCACATGTAGCTTATCGGCGCGCGCAGCCATCTTGGTTTGATCATGGCGGGTTCCATCCGGCAAGCTTAGGGAAAGCTTGCGTCTGTGCACCAGCTTTCCGTTGTGAAGGTTTGTTGCATGGAATGTGGTCAAAGGTTCACTGTATTGGCTTGAAAACACAAACCGATGACCATCCGTCACGAATGTATGCGCTCCACGGACTGGCGTTTCGAAATACTCAACCGAAAAGCCCTCTGTGACCTTTGCAAATTTGAAAGCGCTGTAGAAATAGAACCAAGCCCCGAATGAGCTCATATTGATCGCATAACAGTCCGCGACATATTCAGGGGTATCAGTGCCGTTGTGTTGCCAAAGCAACTCTCCGTCGTGGTCAAAACAATGGATGCCGCCAGCGCCGAATCAGACAGGCCCCGGTTGCGTCGGCTTAAGACGCCTTGATCGAAATCAGAGACCCAAATACGGTCTGAGCTGTCTATCCCAATACCTTCGATACCGTCGCCAAAGCAAAGCCGCCGTGCTGCTGTTGTTCCGGCTGTTAGCAGCGCCACTTTCAAGTCAAAGTCCGTTTCAGAGCGCCCAGACATTCTTGCGCCGACCAAAAAGACATCCGCCATCCGAGAAGCGGTCAAAGAGGGTGGCGCCAATATTGAAGGGCGTAAGGCTTATCCTTTGCACCCCAGCGTCGCTTTGAACCGCGAGTGAAAAAGTTGCCTCTGGCGGCAGGCTTAGTTCCGCAACGAGACCGTCCGCCGGCCGATCTTTCAAAGGCTGAAAGACATGGTCTTTCTGGTTCGGCATAAGAAAAAAGGCGTTTCCGTTAAGATCCAAGGAAGGCCCAACAATACCCTCATCATCGTTCGGCTGGGCGAGCGATTTTGCCGATGAGGGTTCCCAAACAGCATTCCTCATTAAATCCTACCGTGTCCTTGGGCTGATCCCTGGAACATCAATACTGCGATGGCCACTTTCTGCTAGTACTTCTGGGGGATGGTTTTGCCCTTTGTAGAATGCCCCCCTTGACGCCCCACGCCGCACAGGCCACCAAACCCCAACACTTGAAAAAGGACTGTCGCCATGACCCGCACTGTTTATGTCAACGGAGAGTATCTGCCCGAAGACGAAGCCAAGATCAGCATCTTTGACCGCGGTTTCTTGTTTGCAGATGGGGTCTATGAGGTGACGTCAGTTCTGGGCGGCAAGTTGATTGATTTTGACGGGCACGCTGTGCGGCTTGAGCGGTCGCTGAGTGAGCTGGGGATGGGGCATCCGATTACAAAAGAGGATCTTCTTGAGGTGCATCGTGAGTTGGTGCGCTTGAATGAGATCGACGAGGGGATGATTTACCTTCAGATCACACGTGGTGCAGCTGCAGACCGTGATTTTGCGTATCCGCCCGAAGATACACCGCAAACGATTGTTCTCTTCACGCAATCAAAGCCCGGTCTTGCCAATAGCCCAATGGCGCAAAAGGGTCTGAAGGTGATCAGCATCGAAGATCAGCGCTGGGGCCGCCGTGACATCAAAACCGTGCAACTGCTGTATCCATCAATGGGCAAGATGATGGCCAAGGCTGAAGGCTGCGATGATGCTTGGATGGTTGAGGAGGGCTCCGTGACCGAAGGCACCTCCAACAATGCGTACATCGTCAAAGGCGACACGATCATTACACGGCAGTTGTCCAACGATATTCTGCATGGAATTACCCGCGCCGCGGTTCTTCGCTTTGCCCGCGAGGCGCAGATGAAGGTTGAAGAACGCGCCTTTACAATCGACGAGGCCAAAGACGCCGATGAGGCGTTTGTGACCTCGGCCTCGACCTTTGTCATGCCTGTGGTAGAGATTGACGGAGCGCCCGTGGGCACCGGCAAACCCGGATCCGTCGCCGCTCGCCTGCGCGAGATTTACCTAGAGGAAAGCATCAAAAAGGCGGTTTAACGCCTAAAACTCCGGTGCCAGTGATGTAACGCTGCCACAGTTTTGCCGCAATGCGTGGCTCGATTAGGTCCGGCTCTGGCTTTCTCGCGGCTTCGAATCTCAATTCAGGTTCAAGATCGCGGGCGCAAACCTGTGATATCGGTGAAAGTTGTATTGGGGGGCTGGCGTGCGTAATCTGCTGGGCGGTGGTATTTTTGTAATTGGTGTGGTCGGCTTGTGCTGGTGGGGGGCAAAGCAATCTGCGCCCGACATGCAGAACACAGTCACAGAGCGCGCGGCGCAGGTGGCAGCAACCTCTATTCACGGGGCGCAAGCGTCGGTCTCCGGGCGCGACATTACCCTCACAGGTATCGCAGACAGCCCCGCTGAGCGTGACAGCCTTCTCGGCGCCTTTGATGCCATTGATGGCCGGCGCGTTATACGCGACGATCTCACTGTTCTGGACACCGTTTCTCCTTATGAATTGAGCTATAGCCGCGGCCCCAATGGGGCGGTGTCCGCAGTGCGCGGCGTTGTCCCCACCGAGGCGGTACGCGATGTATTCGCCGGGCAGATGGGCGATGACGCTCAGCAGTTGACGCTGGCTTCCGGCGCACCGGATGCAAATTGGTCTTCGGTTGTGGTGCAAGGTCTTGGTGCGCTTGATCCGCTGAACAGCGGTAGCGTTGATGTTGTAGACCAATCTCTGATGCTCAAAGGCGTTGCCGCAACACCGGTTGAACGCGACGCGGCGATTGCCCTTTTGGGTGACGCGCCCGAAGGCTACAGCTTTGAAACGGAAATCGAGACGGTGGATGATGGTCTGCCCTTCTCGCTCATCGTGGATTACACGCGCGGCGAAGCGGCGACCGCATCAGGCAAATTCCCATCGGAGATGGAGATTGCGGCGCTGTCCGAGCTTGAGGCTGACGTTGACGTTGAGGCCATGAATTTCTCGGCCGTTTCAGCGGGCACTGATGCGTGGCCCGCATTCTCAGGAACAATGATTTCCGCACTAGGCGGGCTTGAGACGGGGCAACTCTCTGTCACTGAAGACACGGCAATGCTGCGCGGCGCTGGCACACGGGCGGCGGTCGCGGCAGCCGAAGAGGCCGCAGCTGATGTGCCTGACGGCTTTAGCGCCGAAACGGATCTGACGTTTTACGACGATGGGGTGCCCTTTAGCCTTAATGCTCAAACCGCCGAAAACGGGCCCACGCTTAGTGGCAAGCTCCCTTACGGGACGGACGCCGCGGCCTTGGGCCTAAGCGGTGATCTGGGCGATGCAGTCACTATTGCAGACATTGATGCTCCAGACGGTGAATTTATTGCTGCTGCGTCGGCGGGTTTGGCGGCACTTGCACAGACCGAGGACGCAGCTTTGACAGTGGCCGATCCCGCCGCGATCAGCCTGACCGGTACCGCAACCACCCCGCAGGTGATTGCACAGATCGCCGCCGATCTTGACGCCGCACCGGGCAGCGCTGACGTGGCTTTGACGCCATTGGACGACGGCACGCCACTGCGGCTTTCGGCAACGTTGGACGCGAACGGGCTTTCTTCAACGGGCAAACTGCCTATGGGATCTACGCTTGATCTTGGCCCGGACGTGACTCAAGCGGCCATCCCTCTTGAGCCCGCAGGGTTCGAAGGTGTTGCAGAAAGCGGTCTTCGCGCATTGGGCCGCCTGACGGAAGGGGCCCTCGAAATGGAGGGCACCGATTTGCGGATCACGGGCAAAGGCACCCGTGCCCAAATCGCAGAGAGCTTTGTTGTGCTGGATGCACTGCCAGAAGGCTACACATTGAACAAAGACGTGCTGCCGCTTGACGATGGGCTGCCGCTTGGCCTGACGGCTGAAAAGGCTGGCGATACCGTCACTATGATTGGCAAAATGCCATTTGGAACTGAACCCGCGGCGCTGGGCCTTGAGGCTTTTGACTCTGCGGTGATCGTGTCCGAGATCGATCCGAACGCACCCGATTTTGTTGGTGTCACACAAGCTGGTCTAGGCGCCTTGGCGCATTTGGACAGCGGCAGTTTGGCTGTGACAGATGCCCTTGAAGCTGACGGGTCTGCTCAGCTGCGGCTTGAAGGGATCGTTGCACGGGACGCACTTGAAGATGTCAACGCATCCCTTGGCGCGTTGCCTGAGGGAATAGCACCGGAAATCGATGTGGTCTTTGCGGATGACACAACGGATGTTGATTTCACGCTTGCCTACGGCGCGTCCGAAGGTGCGGCTCTGTCTGGGCTATTGCCCGCGCGCTTGAATGGCGAAGACGTTGCCGCGCAGCTTGGGCTGGAGGCTGTTGAAAGCAATGCGGACGTGAATGCAACGGGCGATGCTGCACCCTATGAACCGGCATTGGCTGCTCTCGGTGGCTGGCTCCCTGAGTTGGAACAGCTTGAAGCGGTCTTTGGATCTGAAGGCGCTGTTTCTGTGAAAGCTACACCAGCAGCCGGTGTTGACGCTGAGTTGCTGAACGCGGGGCTGGCGGCGGATTTGCCAGATGCCGCTCTTGAGATCACCGCGCCAGCAGACGTACCCCCAGCGGGTGCCGAACGTCGAAACGCAGCAAGTGGCGCGGCAGAGCGTTCTACAGGATTGGCATGGCTCCCTGTGTATGACTTTGACCCATCGGTCGCGAGCTGTGGTGAGCAAACCAGCGCGGTGCTGGATCGCACGAAGATCAACTTTGTAACGGGCTCAGCCCGCTTATCCGCACGGTCAGTTCGGGCGATCAACGCGCTTTCTGGTGTCATGGCGCATTGTCTTGCTGCAAATCCTAACCTTGTGGTTGAGGTTGGCGGGCACACCGATTCCGATGGATCCGAAGCGGGCAATCTGGCGCTGTCTCAAGCACGGGCCGAGGCCGTAGTTGCAGCTCTAACGGCGCGCGGTGTCACACCTGACGCATTGACACCAACCGGCTTTGGCGAAGCACTGCCAATTGCAGATAACGGTACGGAGGAAGGCCGCGCGGCCAACCGCCGAACAACTTTTGAGTGGTCCGAAGGCGCGTAAGCGTCCGGACCTTAAATGTAAGTAAATGAGAGGAAAGCGCGATGTTTCGTGACTGGGGATTCCTTCTAGGTGAAATTTGGGTTTTGGTGTTGCTTGCAGCGCTTTTGGGGCTGTTCGTCGGCTGGCTGATTTGGGGCCGCCGCGAGGTTGAGATCAGCTCAGGCGGCGAGGCTGACACACTCCGCGCGGATCTGGATCGGTGCCGCGCGATGCACACTGACAAAGATGATCGCATCGCCAAGCTCGAAGCCGATCTGGATGCGGCGCGCGCTGCCAAGCCCGCGCCCGTTGCACCTGTCGTGGCACCCGCTGCGCCGGTTGAACTTGCCGTGTCAGCGCGTGAACCGTCCGCGGATCAGGATTATGATGGCGATGGCGTGATCGAGGGCAAGGACGAGGGCAGCAAGCCTGCAACCCTGACCGAAGCGCGCTCTGGTGGAGCTGATGATCTCAAGCGGATCAAAGGTATCGGGCCAAAGCTTGAAATACTGTGCAACAAGCTTGGCTTTTACCACTTTGACCAAATCGCCGCGTGGTCCGAAGATGAGGTCGCGTGGGTTAACGCCAATCTCGAAGGCTTTAAAGGTCGCGTTTCGCGTGATGAGTGGGTCGCACAAGCAAAGCTGCTTGCAGCAGGTGGCGAAACGGCATTCTCCAAAAAGGTTGATGGCGGGGACGTGTATTAAGACCTACCGGAAACCGGGCACAAAACAAAAAAGGCGCGCCACAGTTATATGAGGCGCGCCATTTTTTATTCTCTGATAGGGTGGCTATTTCTTCAAGCGCTGGCCCGCTGATCCATGCTTGCCCGTCGCTGTTCACAAAACGTGGTAGTGCAGTCTGCGGATCGCCTGGACTAGTCTAAACTAGGTTTGGTTGCTCCAAACCCACAAAGCCCAAATCAGCGACCGCGACGCCCTGAATGCGGGCGACAGTCTCGGGGGCTGTCAGTTGCGAATTCTGCATCACGACAAGTGTGTCGGCGCCGTCCTCAACAAAGCTGAGGCTTGTTACGCCATCCACCGCGAACTCATCTCTGATTGTCAACGTATCCCCGCCGGGCGTGTAATCGGTGATTGTCACCGGGTCTTCTTCGAACGGATCACTGACCCGGATAATGAACGTATCGTCACCCGCACCACCGGTTACTATATCGCCATTGTCAGACGTAATCGTGTCAGCTTGTCCGCCACCATCCACAACATCGGGATTTGGGTCAAAGCCACTACCGCCTTCTCCAATGCCTAGCCCACCGGCGGTATGGATTTCGTCCATGCCAAACCCACCAAAGATCGTGTCGCTGCCAATGCTATCGTAGATCACGTCTGCGCCAACGCCGCCACGCACCGTGTCATCGCCACCATCATCGAAATCGTCAAAGCTGACATAGATATCGTTTCCAGAGCCAAGGTTGATATTGTCGTCAAACGTTGACCCAACAATAATATCGTCACCGCCATTGGCGCTCACTTCTTGGCCTAACCCGTTGAGGATCACAAAGTCATCTTCATCGCTCAATTCAAAAGGTCCAAAAAGGCTGGTTTCTGAGTCCGCCAAAACCGCTTCGCTGCGGTCGACGAAAATGAGGTCAAGCTCAATGGGGCTTTGGCCGGGCATCAAGGCGACAGCTTGGCCGCCGATCGAAAGCGTCAAGAGATCGTTGTCTTCGTCATAGGATTGAGTCAATTCGCCGGGCACGCTATCGGCAACACGAAAGACCATTTCTTCGCCAAAGCCTTGAATCGTCACCGGGTCCGCATCGGGGCCTGCTACATCCACAACGAAGAAATCCGATCCTTGACCGCCATCCAATAAGTCACCGTCGTCACCAATCAAAACGTCATGGCCAAACCCGCCAAACAGTTCGTCTGCTTGGCCCAGCTCTGTGTCTGTCCCGATCAGGATGTCATTCCCAAGCGATCCCAGCAGGGTGTTGCTGCCTTTGAAATCTGCGATCACATCATCGCCGGCTTCGCCCCGGATGAAATCATCGCCAGCATCTTCCGGGTCCTCGAAAGCGGTTCGCGTTGCGTCGTCTCCGGCGCCAAGGTTGATTGTATCATCGCCCGTTGTGCCGCCTAAGACGTCGTCCTCATCGGTTCCATTCGGAGCCGATTCGTCTCCATCATCATAATTATCTAGGAAGTCGCGCACGTCATCTTCCGTAAATCCGTAATCTTCGGGTTCGGGAATAAAGGTGCTTGCGATAAGTCCGCCAGCGATCATCAAGAGAATTAGACCGACGCTCATGGTAATTTACCCAGATCTACAAAAAATATGGTGCTATGGTTGCGCGGCGAGATCCAACTGTCAATGAAGCGCTGATTTTAGATCGCGTTTGCCATAATTTGCTCAAGCCGTGTCAACAATTCCGTGGCAGCTGCGTTTTTGTTTCCGACGTGCGCTTTAGTCTTTATGGCTCTCAACAAACGCGGCCTGTGATTCAGCAGATGCATCAGTTTGATATGTGGCCTTCCACTGGTCAAATGGCATCCCGTAAAACGCTTCGCGACCGGCGTCTTTGGACATATCGATCCCGCGGTCTGCAGCGGCTTCCTGATACCAACGCGACAAACAATTTCGGCAGAACCCAGCAAGGTTCATCATGTCGATATTTTGCACATCTTTGCGGTCGTCCATCAAATGCTGGCGCAGACGGCGAAAGGCGGCGGCTTCAAGCTCAAGGCGTGTTTGATCATCCATACCCTATAGGTGGGCCGCTGGAGGCGCGTCGTCAAGTTGATCCAAGGTGCAGCAGTGAAAGGATTGTGCACGTCGCCGGCCTCTATGCCTTCGCGGCCTCGGACGCTGTGCCTGTCGTGCCAAACTCAAGCCATGCGCGGGCCTCGGAGCTCAGGTTTTTCTCCATGACCGAATTATAGGCGGCCAGTTCCGACGCGTTCAGATGCCCCTCCCATTTCCCAAAGCTTCCGCTTTGAAAAAAGGCAGCGTCAGACGCGAAAAACCCTTTGCCACCAGCGGGCGCATAGCGCTCGGGATTGGCCTGCATGTGGCCAAATGTTGCAACGCTAATAAGCTGTTCCATAAGGTGTGGAGGGTGATCCGTACCGATAAGAGCCGCGACTTTGGCAAAGGTGCCGGGCAGGTCACGCGTCATATCAGCGTAGTGAAAGAGCGTCACATTGGGGAGTTCCGCAAGCGCCATAGCGGCCTCGAAGTGGCGCAGGATATGCGCCAGAGGCATCGCATCCCCATCGAACCCCTCGGGCCCTCCATCCAGAAAGCGCCGAAAGGTCACCCCATCGGGATCATCCTCCGGATACCAGCCGTTAAAGATGGTGAGCGGCATGTTGCGCATATGTGCGCGGCAGGAGAAATGCGCATCCAAAGGGTGCCGGAACACGCAAAGATATTGCACTGAGTCCTGCAACGGTAACCCGTCCATCGGCGTGTGGCTTTTCATGCTGCGCCGCGCTGTCATTGCCTCCAATCGGGCAGCGACCTCGGCCATCTCGCGGAACCGGATATCCACCCAAGGCATTTTGATGGAAAGTTCGGTTTCTACTTCGGGATCGCCCGACAACAAGAGTGCGACAATGGTCTGCATCCACGTCGTGCCGCATTTTGGCGGGGTGACAACAATCACATCATCCGGACGCAAGCGCAGCTTATCCCAGCGCCGATTGTCGGTCAGGGGGCCAAGGTAGAGCTTGCGATCGGTCATGAAGGGCGTCTCCGGTTAGACCCAACATGCCCCTATTGCATCTCATAGCGCAATTGAAACTCACACAACCAAGCCAATGCGATCGCGGGGCCTATCTGGCTAAGCCCAGCCCTTGGGGTCTAGCCCAAGAAGCATTTGAAGCTGCCCATAGAGTGCGGGCTCTTCTAAGAACAGATCTGCAGGGCGCTCAAAGAAAGTCTCGATAGCGACCGCAAAGAACTCTTCATGGCTGCCTGCACCATAGGAATCGATCAAGGTGCGCTTACCAGCGTTCACCTTTAATACATGCGCGTCAAAGGCGGCATCTATAGTTTGTGCCCAGCTGCGCAGGCTTTGCCCACGCCCAAGAACGGGAATGGCGTTTGTTTCGCCGCTGAGAGCGTCAAGCTGATGGGCAAACTCGTGTAGGACAACGTTATGGGCATCTTGAGTGTTTTGAGCGCCTTGTTCGCTATCGCGCCAAGACAAGATGACCGGGCCGCGTGCCCAGCTTTCCCCGATGCGGGTTTGTGCCTGTTCGGTCACGACAAACCCCTCTTGCCGTATTTGGCGGGAACGGAAGGCGCCGGGGTAAATTAGGATCGTTTGTAGCGTGTCATACCATGCCTCGGAGTTCACGATTAGGAGGCAAGCTTGCCCCGCAATCGAAAGCTCCATGCCTGCGTCGACTTCGAGACCATCGCAGCCGATGAAGGTGACCTGATCGAGGAAACGGGTCATTTTACCTTCGAGGGCCAGCCAGTGGTCATCGGGCAAGCTGTGGAGCAGGGGCACTTCTTGGAGCAAAAGCGCGCGATCCTGTTCAGATAGGCGGGCAGACACAAGGGTCGCGATATGCCGATTCTTGCGGACCCTGATGGCAACCCAGACCGCAGCGCCCGCGGCAACAATGAAAAGGAGCCAAATCATCGCGGGCCGCCGTTCGGACGCTGTTTGCGGACGCAAATGCGCCCCGCCCGCCGTCCCTTGGGCGCTTTTGGGTCATGTGCTGGTGCGTGATGCATGTAGTGGACCCTCCGGGGGGAGTGATGGATCATTGAAGGCCAAGACACTGGGTTAACCCTCTTTGTAAATATGGGGCGAGGCGGGAAGCCCATGCGCATTGGGCCGTGTGCTCTGCAATCAAATCATTTCGCAGTTCGATAAGGGTGTTGTGCCGACCGGTGCATAGGGCATGTTGATCAACAGCATCACCCGGCAGATGGCCAAGATAAGGTTCGTTGATTCCCACGGTGAGAGATTGATCTTGATGCAGTTCGCAGATGAGCGCGTTGCTTAAGCGGTCATCATGTGCGTAAAGCACGCCAATTTCCCACGGACGCGCCGGGCGACCTTTGAGTTGGGGTGTGAAAGAGTGGACACTCAAAAGAGCGGCCTCTGGGCGTTGGCTGCAAAGATCTGCAAGAGCGGCATGGTATGGTCTGTACAGGGTGTCGATCCGGCGCATACGTTCGGTGCCGTCCACGCTTCGGTTCCCTGGGATGATTGTGCCATCATAGAGTTGCATAATCAGTGTTGGATCATCTTGTCCCCGGTTGGGATCGATCACAAGCCGTGAGAAATTGGACCATATCACTGGGCTGTCCAACAGCAGCCCCAAGGCGCGTGCGGTTCCCAGTGCGCCAACATCAAAGGCGATGTGGCGGTTCATGTCATTTTGCGGCAAGCCAAGCGATCCGCCACAAATTTCAGCAGGAACGCGATTTGTTGCGTGATCACAGGTAATAACCCAAGGCCCGTCTCGCTGTGCGCCTTCGATATAGTAGGGATGTTGGTGGGTTTCCGTCATACCATAGACATAGGCGGATTGTAGGTGGATTGGAATTGATCCATAAGGCGGGCGTTCCGTTAGCGGTAACGCCGGTCCCTCGGGCCGAGCTGCCGAACTAAGATTGAATTGAGGAGATTGCCATGAGACGCCTGCGCAACGTAAAAATCGTCGCCACGCTGGGTCCGGCATCGGATGACTATACCATGATCCGCAAGCTGCATGAGGCTGGGGCTGACGTGTTTCGGCTTAACATGTCCCATGGCAGCCATGAGGAAATTGCTGAGCGCCACGCAATTATCCGCAAGATCGAGGCGGATCTGAATTCGCCCATCGCGATCCTTGCGGACCTTCAAGGCCCCAAACTGCGCGTTGGAGTGTTCAAGAACGGCGAAGAAGAGCTTGAGGTTGGGGCGAAGTTCCGGATGGACCTTGACCCTGCAGAAGGCGATGTTGATCGTGTTCAGTTGCCGCACCCTGAGATCTTTCAGGCGCTTGAGGCGGGATCGACGCTTTTGGTCAATGACGGCAAGATCCGTTTGAACGTTGAGAGCTGCTCTAAAAACCACGCCGATTGCGTTGTGGTTGCTGGGGGCACGATTTCCAATCGCAAGGGCGTGAATGTGCCAGACGTTGTGCTGCCGCTCAAAGCGCTGTCCGAAAAGGATCGCGCGGATTTGGAGTTTGTCTGTCAGCTGGGCGTGGATTGGCTTGCGCTGTCTTTTGTGCAGCGGCCTGAGGATGTGTATGAAGCACGCGCATTGGCCAATGGCCGCGCCAAAGTGCTGTCCAAGATTGAAAAACCTGCGGCCGTGACGGCGTTTGATGAGATCCTGAAGGTCTCAGACGGTATTATGGTTGCGCGCGGCGATCTGGGCGTTGAGTTGCCAGTTCAAAACGTGCCGCCGATCCAAAAGCGGCTGGTGCGCAAATGCCGCGCAGTGGCGAAGCCAGTGATTGTTGCGACCCAGATGATGGAAAGCATGATCGAAAGCCCGATGCCAACACGTGCAGAAGTGTCTGACGTAGCGACTGCGATTTACGAAGGCACGGACGCCGTGATGCTGAGCGCGGAATCGGCCGCTGGGGATTTCCCTGTGGAAGCCGTGACGACGATGAACAATGTCGCCGAAGAGGTGGAAGCAGATCCAACCTATGCCGAGATCATGGCCGCGTCCCGCGTTGTGAAGCGTGACAGTATTGCCGATGGTATAACTGTTGCTGCGCGAGAAATTGCTGAAGCGACTGAGATCAAGGCGATCTGTTGTTTCACCCAATCTGGTACGACGGCGAGCCTTGCTGCACGTGAGCGGCCGGGCGTGCCGATCATTGCATTGACGCAACAAATCAACACGGCGCGGGAGCTTGCGCTTACATGGGGCACAAATTGTGTCGTGACCCAAGTCGTTGATCGCTTTAAGACTGCTGTTGTCGAGGCTGCAAAAGCCGCACGCGAAGGCGGATTTGCCACCGCGGCGGACCAGATTGTTGTCACGGCTGGGGTGCCGTTCAATCAGGCCGGCACGACAAACATCCTGCGCGTGGCCCCGTGCGAAGAACGTCTGATCTTCCGCACCGATCCGGAGTAAGCGCGCTCTTAGCGTTCTGAAAGGGACTGCCCATGCCGCCCGCCGATCCAGATTTATGGTTTGTAATCGCGCTGGTACTTGCTGTCTTATGTATCCCGTCCCTTGTTTCTTCTTGGGGCGGGGGGCGTGTACCGCGTGCGACATCACTTACCGTCCTGATCGCTGGCGGCATGATGGTGTATGCTTTGCTGAACAAGGCGGGCGGGTATACGTTTGGTGGTATCCCTGATGTGATCGCGCGGGTTGTGGCGCGATACGGGCCATGACGGGTGTGTTTGGGATGTCAGTAGATAGCGATCTATTCCTCACTTTGGGGCTGTTTGTCTCACTGATATGTGTGCCCACCATGATGGCAGCGTGGGCCGAAAGCCACGCTCCTCGAAATAGCGTAATCTTCTTTGCCTTATCCATTGGGATGGTCCTGCTGGCTTGGTTCACCAAGTCAGGCGGATATGATTTCGTTGGGGTGGCAAAAGCGGTGGTGGGTGTCTTTGCGCGGGTGCTTTGACGGTGCAGCGGAAAAAAGGTGACCGACACACAGCCAGAGGCTGCCACCTAAAGCAGCAAGCGTGCTCTGGCATGGCACCGCATTTCCAAGCCGCCGCTTCGGCCAGAATCATCTTGCGCGCGTGCCTTTCCCCTCCTATACGGCGCATTCGTAAGCACGGGTGGCCTGATGGCATTGCCTTCCTGTGTGTTCTTCGATTGATAGGAGATGAAAATGCCTAAGATGAAGACCAAGTCTTCTGCAAAGAAGCGATTCAAGGTCACGGCCACCGGTAAGGTGCTCGCAGGCCAAGCCGGTAAACGGCACGGTATGATCAAACGCACAAACAAGTTTCTGCGCAACGCACGTGGACTAACCACGTTGAGCGATGCAGATGCCAAGATCGTCAAGGGCTTTATGCCCTATGACCGCTAAGGAGTGCTGAGATGAGCCGTGTAAAATCAGGGACAGTCACCCACGCCCGCCACAAAAAGGTGATCAAGGCAGCGAAAGGGTATTACTCTCGCCGCAAGAACGTTTTCAAGACAGCCACACAGGCCGTCGATAAGGCGAACCAATACGCGACACGTGACCGCCATAACCGCAAGCGCCAGTTCCGTGCGCTGTGGATCCAGCGGATCAATGCTGCAGTGCGCAGCCACGATGCCTCGCTGACATATAGCCGTTTCATCAATGGCCTGACGTTGGCTGGAATCGAAGTCGACCGTAAGGTTCTGGCGGATCTCGCCGTGAACGAGCCAGAAGCATTCGGTGCGATTGTTGGCGAAGCGCAAAAAGCGCTCGCCGCGTAAACCGCGCCATTTCCTAAGATTCGAAAGCCGCCCCAATTTGGGGCGGCTTTTTTCATGCGCGATGCGCCATTTGCTCTGGCGCGGGTCGCAGGCGTGCGTTTAGCGTAAATAAACTGGATGTGAGCAAGGACTTGAAAAGATGTGGATGAAAGCGGCCTTGATTGGCATTGCAGCCCTTGGGCTTAGTGGGTGCATGGAAGGGGCCGGCCCCGCAAAATCCGTACCCGAGGCGCAGGTCAATGCGTTGGTTGCAGAGGAATGTGCGCTTTATGTTGCCGCTGCGCGGGATATGAATGCGCGCGGGCAGGCGGTTCGCTCTTCGATGTTGGAAGGGTGCGAGGCGGGCATCGTTTCGGCTGATCTTAGCACCACCGTCACCCGGCAGGCTGTCACCCGCTTTCCAGAACTGATTTATCGCCGGATGTTGGCGCGGGGTGTGTCTTCGGAAACGGCGCTTAAGATCTCCAAAACCAAGGCGTATTGGGACTTGGCTGATACATATGCAGCGACCTACGGCTAATCTTTGATTTGGTGCGCGGGCTGCCCGTTTGCGGCCCGCTCATCCAGTGCACTTAAGACATGTGCCAGATGCGTTCCGATTGCCGCCGATCCAGCGGGCGAAGGATGCACCCGGTCGGGGCTATACAAGCTCAGATCTTTTGGATCGATCGCGTCTGACATGTCTGCCATAAAGACCCCTGACATACGCGCCGCGAGCCGATCAAGACGCTCTTCGAGTACGGTGAATGCATCGTTACAGGCGCTGAACGGGCCCCCACCTTTGGGGGCGTCATAGTATTGCGCCCAAAGCACCTTGTGGCCTCGGGCTGTCATCAGCTCAAGGTAATCCGGGATCGCACCCAGCATCGTATCAGGGGTGACCAGTTCATCCAGAACGTGCGTACAATCTGCGCAATCACATCGCGCGGCCAGATCATTTGCACCGCCTGTGACCACAACCCAATCCCACGGTTTACGCAGCGTTTGTGCGCGTATGTCCATCGGCCCAACGAGCATCCGAAACCGGTGCGCAAACTGCGCGCCTGAGACGGCTTCGTTGACAATGGGTTCACCCAAAACCTTGGCCATCGCCGCAGGCACGCCTTGGTCCCCGTTCCATGCAAAAGTGCTGTCCCCAACGGCTGTGATGCGTGCATCTTGGGCGTATGTGGTGCTGGAAAAGCAAACCAAGAAGGCGAAGCCGCAAATGGCCAAGCCCAGATCGCGAAGAATTTGCATTTCGGGTCCTATATTGGTTCAATTCATCCCATATCACGCACAAAGCTTTGGGCCAATCAGAGGTGGCAAACATGCAATTTCAGACCCTGACCGTGCCAGATGATATGCTCCCACTAGATGGTCCAGATTTGATCAGCCTTGCGGGTTGGGTCAGCGTTATTTTCGGCATCACCATAGTGGTGGTATGTAAGTACATTGACGCATGTCGCCAACGACAACGCACACAAGCACGCGCAGCTTTTGAGGCGTTTTCGCACGTGGTTTCTACGATGCCTGTGGCCAGTAAAGAGACAGATGATGTTCCGAGCGCAGAGCGATAAACCATGTGTTTAGAAGCCCTCGAAACAGAAATTGAGATCACGGAACCGCCAGCCGACCCGCTGAATACGGCTGAGCTAAAGGCCTATATCCGCCGACGTGAAATACAAGACGAAACGTTCTGTAACCAAGATCCACAAACGCCCGCGGACCATCAGCAATTCGATCTGCGCTTACTCAAGGAATTCGAGTATTGGACCAAAGCGGAAACTAAGTGGTCGGCCCAAGAGGACGCGCTGACAAAGCCTTCGTTCGTTATAAAGCGGTCAGCACAGGTCAGAGATGGGGTGACAATCATAGGTGTCGGCGCGACAATCCTTGACCTTGCGCTGCTTGGCGGCGCGTGGACGGTGATCAGCACAAGCGCAACATTTCTTGGCGGCGCTGCGTCTGGGCTCAATCGCTGGTTCGGCCGTAAGCCGGAACAAGACGTCAATCAATTTATCGAAAATCTGGAACGCGCGACAAAGCGCAGCGTCATAGCGGTTCATTCGATTGGGCAGCGTTTCTTGCGCCTCTGGCACCGCGAGCAGAAAATAAACTAAGGCGACAATGGCTCCACTGTGCAATCAGCACATCGTTTTGCAAAAAAATGGCCTGACCGCAGTGGGTCAGGCCAAAAGGGATCTCATGCAAACAGATCAAACCCATTCACTTGTTTGATCAGGGAAGTTTCCCGCACCCGGTTTGGTTGATTGGGGATGGACCATCCGGGGACGATCCATATGTAGGCCGCTGGCCTAGACACTCTAAGGGGAAAGGGATCGCTGTTTCCCCCTCTGCTGCCCAGCCCACCTTGCGCCGAACCGCGTGCCACGGTAGCACAGCGCGCATACCGCGAAGGGCCCCCTTGAGATGACCGATTCAACAAACGATCTGCGCAGCAAGTACCTCACGCTTATCAAAGACGTGGCCGATGAAGCCGCTCTTGAAGACCTGCGTGTGCAAGCGGTCGGCAAAAAAGGCGAAATCAGCCTTCAGATGCGCAGCCTTGGCAAAATGACACCTGAAGAGCGCCAGGTTGCTGGCCCCGCTCTGAATGCGCTCAAGGACGAAGTGAACGCGGCCCTGAATGCACGCAAAGCGTCGCTGGCTGATACCGCCCTTGAGGAGCGTTTGGCGGCAGAGTGGCTGGACGTTACGCTGCCCGGACGCGGGCGTCCTACGGGCACGATCCACCCTGTATCGCAGGTGTGGGAAGAACTGACTGCGATCTTTGCGAATCTTGGGTTCTCGGTCGCCGAAGGCCCTCAGATCGAAAGCGATTGGTACAATTTCGATGCGTTAAACATGCCGGGGCACCACTCTGCCCGCGCAGAGATGGACACATTTTACATGGCCCGCGCGGACGGCGACAATCGCCCGCCCCATGTTTTGCGGACCCATACATCACCCGTTCAGATTCGCTCTTTGGAACAGCAAGGAGCGCCGATCCGCATCATCGCGCCTGGGCGGGTCTATCGCAGCGATTACGACCAGACACACACCCCTATGTTCCACCAGATCGAAGGTCTGGCTCTCGACCGGGATATTTCGATGGCGCATCTTAAATGGACGCTGGAGCAAATGGCAGCAGCGTTCTTTGAGGTCGACGAAGTCGAAGTACGCTTCCGCGCGTCTCACTTCCCGTTCACTGAGCCTTCTGCCGAAATCGATTTCCGCTGTTCTTGGGTGGATGGTCAGCTCAAGCTGGGCGAGGGCGATGATTGGCTTGAGGCCGGTGGGTCAGGCATGGTGCACCCCAAAGTGCTTGAGAATGCAGGTGTCGATAGCACACAGTGGCAGGGTTTTGCGTTCGGGCTTGGGATCGACCGTCTGGCGATGCTGAAATACGGGATCCCCGATCTGCGTGCCTTCTTCGACAGCGATTTGCGCTGGATGCGGCACTATGGCTTTACGCCACTTGACCAGCCGAACCTGCACGGCGGGCTAAGCCGCTAAAGCTGCGACCTTACAGCAAAAAATGGGCGAAACGCGGCAGAACTGCGTGGCGGTTAACTGGCGTTTAAGAGCTGTGCTTTAAGCGGGATGTGAAAACACACCGGGGGCGCGTGCGTGCATAGCGAGAATGAGTTAGAATCTGCTATCAAGCAGCTGCGCCGGGGGCGTGGGCTGGCTGTGAATGCTGGGGCGATTGGGATCACTCTTGCAACCGCTGACGATCCTTCGGAGCGCAAGGAAATGGCCAAGTACCTAGGCAGCTTCACAGAACGGTTTTGCGAAGTCATTGCAGATATACGCCAGATGCAAATTGTTCGGGCCTCCAAGGCTGAGTTTCCTGAAGCCTTGCAGGAGCTGACAGGGTTTGCCGCTGAGATAGAAGCACTAGATCCAGCAGACGATTTTCGCGCGCTCACGCGGGATCGCGCAAGCCAGCTCACCACACGTGCAAGGGATGCGGCCCTACCAGCCTTTTACGCCTTAATCCGCGCGTTTGAAGCCGAGCGTGCAAAGTACGAAGCGCAGCGCGCACGGGCCGTTGAGAAGCAGGCACAGCAGCTAGAACATATGTTCGGGGAGGTGGAAGATATCGGGCGCATGATCCACCTCATTTCACTTAACGCGAGCGTTGAAGCCGCGCGCGCAGGAGGCGAAAGTGGGCGCTCGTTTAAGGTGATCGCGGATGAGATTCGGAGCCTTTCGGCAAAAAGTGCGGAGTTAATTGATACGACTCGCGATGCGCTTCGCAAGGAGGGCGGGCGCTTTGGCTAGTTCGGGGGAGGGGGGGCGGCTGATGCGCAAAGATGAATCAGCCGCAGTGGTGAGCACATTGCGAGACCTACGCGGCGCGCAGGGTTATGCCCTAAATGCCGCGGCAATTTTTATCGAAATTGCCACCGCAAAGGACCCTGATACGCGGGCCGATGTTGGTCAGCAATTCCGCACCTTTCGCGACCTTTACTCGAAGACGCTTAGTGCGGTGTTGTCACGGTCTGATCTCATCGCCCGAGACGCAAAAGCAAAAGCTCTGATCGAGACCGTGCGCGAGGTCGGAACACGGTTTCAGGCGCTCTCTCGTTCCGATGGATTTGAAAGTGTCACACCAGCGCAGGCGGGGGAGTTGGTGCATTTCGTCCGGCTCAGCGGCGTGCCCGCGCTGATGCAACTGACGAGCATCGTAAGCGGTTGCAAGAAAAGCCACGACAAAGCCCGCCAGGCGCTGATGCGAGACCGGATTAGCCAGCTGGACCAAATGTTCACTGAGGTGGAGCAGATTGGTCAAATGATCCACCTGATTTCTCTGAACGCAAGTGTTGAGGCCGCCCGCGCTGGAGGCGAAAGCGGCCGCTCGTTCAAAGTGATTGCAGATGAAATCAGGGGCTTGGCACAGCAAGCGAGCAAGCTAATTGACACAACCCGCGCGGGTGTGCTGCCCGGCGCTGAGGCGGATGTTCTAAATATGAGAGGTTAGTCTTGTGGCCTGTTGGCACCGGATGAACCGATCAATGGGATGAACCAGCGGCAATTGGCCGCCCGAGCCAAGATGAAAACCCTAAAACTGACTTGGTGCGAAGGGCTCCCGCGGCACCTGATGCCCACTGCATCGAGCACTCATTTCCCAAACCAACTCGGCAGTGGCTTTCCCCCCGCTCCGGCATGGGGTATCCGGGGCGCGGATTACCGAAAAGAGGCCCCGCTATGAAATTCACAATGTCCTGGCTCAAAGATCATCTAGACACAGACGCCAGCGTCGAGACGATTTGTGACGTGCTCACCGATCTTGGTCTTGAGGTCGAGGATGTGGTGAACCCTGCGGACACTCTGGGCGCTTTTACCATCGGTAAAGTGGAAAGTGCCGAAAAGCATCCCGATGCGGACAAGCTTAAGATCTGTCAGGTGGCCACCGACGAGGGGCTGAGCCAAATCATCTGTGGTGCACCCAATGCGCGGGCCGGGATCACTGTCGTGATCGCGAAGCCGGGCGTGTATGTGCCCGGTATCGATACCACCATTGGCGTGGGCAAAATCCGCGGCGTGGAAAGCTACGGCATGATGTGCTCTGAGCGGGAAATGGAGCTAAGCGAAGAGCATGACGGTATTATCGAATTGCCATCAGGCAAGATCGGTGAGCGCTTTGTCGATTGGCTGGCCGCACATGACCCGGCCAAGGTTGACCCGATGATCGAGATTGCGATCACACCGAACCGCCCGGATGCGCTTGGCGTGCGCGGGATTGCGCGCGATTTGGCAGCGCGTGGGCTTGGTGTACTGAAGCCGCGGGACTGCGCGCCTGTACCGGGCGCTTTCCCTTGCCCTGTAAGTGTGACGATCGATGCCGATACGCTGGCGCAAGCGCCAGTCTTTTATGGGCGCTTGATCCGGGGTGTGAAGAACGGCCCGTCGCCTGAATGGCTGCAACGCGCGTTGCGCGCCATTGGGCTGCGGCCGATCTCATTTCTTGTGGATGTGACCAACTTCTTTACCTATGACCGCAACCGCCCTCTGCACGTTTTCGATGCGGACAAGCTTGCAGGGGCAACCCTGCATATGCACCGCGCTGAGGGGGGTGAAACGCTCGTTGGGTTAGATGAAAAGGAATACACCTTCCCTGAAGGCGCGACCGTGATCTCAGATGCGGAGGGCCCGCAAAGTATTGGCGGAGTGATGGGCGGACTGCCGTCTGGCGTGACCGAAGACACCGTGAATGTTTTTGTTGAAGCCGCCTATTTCGATCCGGTGCGCACCGCCTATACGGGCCGCGCGCTTAAGATCAATTCAGATGCGCGGTACCGGTTTGAGCGCGGGATTGACCCTGTTTGGACGCCAGATGGGCTTGAGCATGCAACGCAGATGATCTTGGATCATGCGGGCGGTGAGCCGTCCGAAGTGGTCATCGCGGGCCAGATCCCGGATGTGGCGCGGGCGTACAAGCTGGATGCAGACCGCGTGCAAAGCCTTGTTGGGATGGTGCTCCCAGCCGATGAGCAGCGCGCTACTTTGGAAGCATTGGGGTTCACGCTTGAAGGGGACATGGCCCATGTTCCCAGCTGGCGGCCCGATGTGCTTGGCGAAGCGGATCTTGTGGAAGAGGTCGCGCGCGTCGCATCCCTTACCAAGTTGGAAGGTAAGCCGCTGCGCAAGATGGAAGGTATATCACGGCCGATCCTCACACCCATCCAACGCCGCGAACAGATCGCACGACGCACCGCCGCTGGGCTTGGTTATAATGAATGCGTGACCTATTCCTTTGTGGATCAGGCGTCTGCGGCTGTATTTGGCGGCGGCGAAGAGGCAACACGGCTTGAGAACCCGATCTCCAGCGATATGAGCCATATGCGCCCGTCGCTTCTGCCCGGGTTGATGCAAGCGGCAGCGCGCAATCAGGCGCGTGGCATTGCGGATCTGTGTTTGTTTGAGGTTGGCGCGGTCTGGGCTGGCGGTGAGCCAGAAGATCAAGGCGCACAGATCAGCGGCATCCTTATCGGGCATAACGGGCCCAAGGATGTTCATAAAACACGCCGCGCCGTAGACGTATATGATGCTAAAGCGGATGTTGAGGCGATCCTTTCGGCGCTGGGCGCACCTGTCAAGGCGCAAATTCGGCGCGCCGCAAATCGCTGGTGGCATCCCGGACGCTCGGGTGTGATGGCACTGGGCAAGACTGTGCTTGCGGAATTCGGTGAGGTACATCCTAAAGCGCTGGCCGCGATGGACGTCAAAGGCCCGGCGGTTGGTTTTACGATCTGGCCAAACGCCATTCCCGCCAAGCGATCCGCGAGCACCACGCGCGCGGCGCTCAAATTGAGCGGTTTGCAGGCAGTGGAGCGTGACTTTGCCTTTGTTGTGGATGCGGATGTTGAGGCTTTGACTTTGGTGAATGCCGCACAAGGCGCGGATAAGGCGCTGATCGAAGAGGTGCGTGTGTTTGATGAATTCATCGGCGGCGCGCTTGGTGACGGCAAAAAGAGTATCGCCGTAACTGTGCGTTTGCAGCCGCGAGATGCCACGCTGAAAGAGGCAGAGATTGAGGCTGTCGGAGCCAAGATCGTTGAAAAGGTGAGCAAGGCCACAGGCGGTGTTTTGCGCGGCTGATTTGGTCTTTGGCAGAAAATGAAGGGTGCAGGTGGTTCGCTGAGCCTCCCGTCCTTTTGGAGGATTAAGAATGCATCTATCGGTTTACCTTTCAGGCGAGATCCACACGGATTGGCGCGATCAAATCATCGCGGCAAGCGAGGGGCTCAACGTGAGCTTCTCTGCGCCGGTCACTGATCATGGCGCGAGCGATGATTGCGGGGTGGCGATCATGGGTGCTGAAGATCAGAAGTTTTGGCATGACCACAAGGGCGCCAAGCTTAACGCGATGCGGACCCGCAAAGGGATCGAAGAAGCCGACATCGTTGTTGTGCGCTTCGGTGAGAAATACAAACAGTGGAATGCTGCGTTTGATGCCGGGTATGCAGCGGCTTTGGGCAAGTCCCTCATTGTGGTGCATGGGGCGGATCATCAGCACGCGCTTAAAGAGGTAGATGCGGCCGCGTTGGCGGTGACAGACGATCCGCTTAAGGTCGCGGAAATGTTGCGCTACATTCTGACTGGCGCGCTTCCGGGCTGAGCCGGTCCTTCCCTTCGGGCCGGGAAGGTTTTTCGAAAAACCTTGCCTCCGGCGGGGATATTTTAGCCACAAAGATGGGCCGGGGAGGGACGCCTTCCCGGCCCATTCGCTTAGTCGCGGGGGGGTGTGGCATAGCCCTTTTGTACAGCAGCGCGATCATCAAAGCGGGCGCGATACGCCACGAGATTCTTGTGATCGTCCCAACCCAGCGTTTCTTTGGCACCGTAGAAGTCCAGCGCGCGCAGCCAAGGCACGATGGCGATATCTGCGATAGAGAAATCACCGGCGACCCAGTCCATGCCTGCCATGTGTTGGTCGAGCACGGCAATCAGACGTTTGCCCTCGGCGATGTAGCGATCGCGTGGGCGGGGGTCTTCTATGGCCGATCCTGCGAATTTCGTGAAAAAGCCCAGTTGGCCGAACATTGGTCCAAGCCCGCCCATTTGCCACATAAGCCATTGTGTGACCGTCGCCCGCTCGACAGGGCCAGATCCGCCAAGTTGGCCGGTTTTGTCTGCGAGATAAAGCAGGATCGCGCCACTTTCCCATAGTCCGATGGGCGCGCCGCCGGGTCCGTTGGGATCGATGATTGCGGGGATTTTGTTGTTTGGGTTGAGGGAAAGGAAAGCATCGCTTTTCACATCGGCATCAGACAGCGTGACCTTATGCGCTTCGTAAGCGAGGCTTAGCTCTTCAAGCGCGATGGAGATTTTTACGCCGTTCGGCGTGGGGAAGGAAAACAGTTGGATGACCGATGGGTCTTTTGGCGTCCATTTTTGGGTGATCGGGAATTGGGAAAGATCGATCATTGGGGGGAAGCTC
>CALKJA010000145.1 GCA_937995865.1 uncultured Paracoccaceae bacterium
AGACTCAACATTCAGGCGGACATCAGACAGCTGAGAACACCCCCACCAGGGGCCTTACAGATGCACAAATGCGGTGGGTGGCGGACAGACAGGGATTCGAACCCTGGAGACGGTCTCCCGCCTACACACTTTCCAGGCGTGCGCCTTCGACCACTCGGCCACCTGTCCGTGACGGACCGTTTAGGCAAAACCGCTCAGGGCCGCAAGCCGTTTTTGGGTGAATTTCAGCGGTGACGCACAAGCCATAGGATCACGGCGAAAAGCACCTCACCTGCGATAGCAATCCAAAGGATGGAACCTGCGACGCCCGTAAGAATATGAAAGACGCCTGTCGCCGCGATGCCAAGAAAAACCACGCAGGCAGACACAACCACACCAAGCCTCATACGGCTGTTCGGTTCAGGAGCGCTCCACCACAGCAACAACGCCAGACCTCCAAACATTGGTGCCGCGCGCTGGACCATGAAATCGGCGCTGGCGTTGGATGCGACCCCGTAAGTCCCAAGGTACAGCGCCGGGGCGAGAAGCAGCAGCACAAAGAGAACCGTGCATACGCCTGCGCCCACTCGAGACCAAAGCGCAAAGCTACCCGGTACTGTCATCCCCTGCCCCTTTGCTGTTTGCCTCAGGCGCGGTTTGTCCCTGCAACGCTTCGGGATTGCGCAACCACACATCGCGCTGTGCGAACGGAATCTCGATGTCTTCTTCTGTAAAACGTTTGGCGATTTCGTGGTTCATGTCGCTTTTGACGCTCAGCATCCAGTTCACATCCCTCAGGATCGCACGGATCTGGAAATCCATACTATCAGCGCCGAACCCCATAAACACGATACCGGGCGGTGGCTTGAGAAGCACCATCGGATGCGCTTCAGCGATCTCGCGCAAGATCTCTTCAACCTTGCGGGTGTCAGTGCCATAGGCAACACCTACTGGTACAATCACGCGGCCAACCGAATTGCCGCGTGTATAGTTGGTCACGGTGCCCGAGATCAGATCCGCATTCGGAACGATCACATCCGAGCGGTCAAAAGTTTCAATCCGGGTGGAACGCACAGAAATATCGCGCACATAGCCCATATTGCCGCCAACTTCGATCCAGTCACCTTCTGAAATCGGGCGCTCAATCAGCAGGATGATCCCGCTTACAAAATTCGACACGACCGTCTGAAGACCAAAGCCGATCCCAACGGAAAGCGCGCCCGCCACAATCGCCAGAGACGACAGATCAAGCCCCGCCGAGGAAATCGCGATAAGCGCCGCCAAGAAGATCCCCACATAGCCGACACCGCTGACTATGGCGGTTTGCCCGCCGATATCCATCTGGGTTTTCGGCAGGATCGTGGCCCGAAGCGCGGATTGCACAAATCGAGTGATCGAATAGCCAATGATAAAGACAACAACAAGAACCGCAAAGGATCCCGGGGAGATCGACACATCACCAACCGTGACCCCTGCCCGGGCGGCGGCCCACATCTCGCCCAGATCAGTGATCGTTGCCCCCCAAAGCAAAGCAAACAGCGGCAGTGAGGCAATGATCATGACAAAAGTTGCGACAGTCGGAATCAGGCCGTCATCGCCATCAGGACGCCGCGAAAGAACGACATAAAGATCGCTGATCACACGGCTTAGGATGGCCAAAACAGACAGCAACCCAAGTGTTGCGATCGTCGGATAAATGACGGCATCCGCGATATTGAAATATCCAATTAACGCCGTCAGCGGCCCAATAATCCCCACAAGACGCAACGCTTGAGACAGGCTGCGCAGCATTCGGTCGATGAATGTGGGCTGAGGTGCGCCCTCTTCATCAACATGCGGGCTGTGCTGCATCAAAACCCGCCCAAGGCGCCACAAGATCCACCCGGCAATCACGATCAGAACAAAACCAAGCGCGATCTGGCTTTCTTCGGCATAGCTATCCGTCTCGGACAGCACGCCCAAAAGCCCGCGCAAGGCGCTGATAACCCCCAAGCCAAGCAGAAGCCTCCGACAAGCGCGATGCGCACCTTCGGGCAAATTAAGCCGCGATTGCGCTTCTTGCACCAATGGGAAAACCCGCGCGCCAATCCAACGAGCGGCAAAAATAGCCAAGCCGAAGGACGGAATGAACCGGATGATTGCTTCGCCGTAATCTGCGAACAGGTCTGTCAGCAAAAGCGCGCGGCTTAATGCAAAAAGCCCGATCAAAGGCAGAACCACTTGCCCCAAAGAGATGAGAAACCCAACAAGCCTGCGCCCCGCTCCACTTCGCTTGTGTTCAAGTCCTTGCACCAGCCGCTCGACCCAAAACCGCGCGCGCGCCAGACCAAGAAGGGCCAAAACCAAAAGGAACGCAATCGAGGCCGCGCTTTCGCGCAATGCCGCTTGAACACGGCCCAAAGACCAAGATTGCTGCACCCCTTCGCGCAGATCATCCAAACTATCGCCGATATCCTCGGCGGCAGTTTGGTAGAGCGAGGGATTGAGCGGCGTTGGGCCAAGCCTGAGCAATGCATCCGCGCGGCGCTCGCGTAGGATCGTATCAATCTCGCTTATGATGCCATCCGCTCGCCGAAACGCTTCACCGGCTTTGACACCAGGCGCCGCCAACCGCGCGATCTGCTCATTCAGTGCAGCCCGGCGTTCCGCGATGTCCGCAGCTTCGGTTTGACCGTCCTCCGGCGCAGCACCCAGCGCCTCAAGCTGACTGCGCAGCGTCTGCAACCGTGAAGCGTTCGAGCTTTGAGCAGATTGAAACTCTTCACGCCACCCAACGATCTCAGCACGCAATGTCTCAAACGCGGCTTCCGAAGCCCGCGACGCACTTACGGCAGCTTCGGCGCGCGTCGCTACACTTTCCCACTCATCGTAGAGTGGCGCGTCCAATGAGGCCGCAGCAAACACATCCGTCGCTGTTTCTTGGACAACGCCTTCATTCTCGGCCAGCGTACCGATCTGCACCGTTTCTTGCGCCGCGGCCGTGACCGCAAGCGCGGCCCAACCTACGAACGCCAGCAAGAGCAAACGCAAGCTTTGCATGATCAAAGGTCCTCGAAAACGGCAGGCAAGTTCGCCTCAACCTCAAGCCAAGCGGGTACAGGCAGACCTTTCTCACGCAAAAACGCGGGATTGTAGAGTTTGGATTGATACCGTGTGCCATAGTCACACAAGATCGTCACGATTGTATGCCCCGGCCCCATATCGCGCGCCATTTTCATGGCACCTCCGATATTCACGCCTGTCGAGCCCCCCATGCACAGACCCTCTTCTTGCAACAGATCAAAGACAATGGGCAACGCCTCGGCATCCGCCACGTTATAAGTGAAATCCGGAGTGAACCCTTCAAGGTTCTTAGTGATCCGGCCTTGCCCGATCCCCTCAGAAATTGAGGAGCCTTCGGATTTCAACTCACCTTCAGTGTAAAAGCTGTAAAGTGCGGCGCCATCCGGATCGACAAGCCCAACCTTTACCCTTTTTGGCTGAAGATATGCCGCCATCCCGGCGACCGTACCACCAGAGCCGGCGGCACAGATAAACCCATCGACTTTGCCGCCGGTTTGGTCCCAAATCTCTGGGGCAGTGGTTTCGATATGCGCTTGGCGATTGGCAACATTGTCAAACTGGTTGGCCCAGATTGCGCCGTTCGGAAGGGTTTCATTAAGCTTAACAGCAAGCCTTTCGCTATAGCGCACAAAATTATTGGGGTTGCGATAGGGGGCTGCGGGCACAGGGACCAACTCTGCACCAGCAAGCCGCAGCATATCCATCTTTTCCTGACTTTGCGTATTCGGAATCACGATAACCGTTTTGTAACCCAGCGACGCGCCAACCAAAGCCAACCCAATCCCGGTATTTCCCGCGGTGCCCTCAACAATTGTGCCGCCCGGCTTAAGTGAACCGTTCGCCTCAGCGGCGCGGATCATATAGAGCGCTGCACGGTCCTTAACACTTTGACCGGGATTAAGAAATTCGGCCTTACCCAGAATAGTGCACCCTGTCTCTTCGCTTGCGCGGCGCAGCTTGATAAGAGGGGTATTGCCGATCGCAGCGGTCAGATCATTGTGAATCGTCATGGGGCAGCGCCTTGTTTTTTATGGTGCCTCTGGTCTAGGCGTCCAAAGCGCGGATCTCAAGCGATGCCGCGCAGCCGTTCACGGTTGCGTGCAAGCCAATGGCCCGCCACAACAAGCGGCCCCGCGCGGAAATGGTCATCATCCAGCATCTGCTCAAACCGTGCATAGTCAATCAAATGCGATCGGATGTCTTCTGCCTCGGCTTCAAGCCCGCCAACACCAGTGATCCCATCTGGAAGGTTCGCAATCCCGATATACACATAAATAAACTCGGAATATGCGGCCGGGCTTGGATAATGTTTGGATGCCAAATGAAGAGCGCCGATTTCAAGGCTGGCTTCTTCGATAGCTTCGCGGCGCGCGGTCTCCTCTGGCGGCTCTCCGGGGTCCACACGGCCCGCCACAGGCTCGGCCATAAAACACTGCGCATCACCACGAAAGAACGGGCCCATGCGGAATTGCTCCACCATCAAGACCCGATCGCGCATTGGGTCATACGGCAGCACAACAACAGCGTCTGCACTGATCAATGCGGCGCGATTGACGACAGGCCCCTGTGATCCGTCAAATTTTGGGTAGGACAAATCATACTCAAGCAGGCTGAAATAATGGCTGTACGGGCGGCGCGCTTGCACAATCTCAACATTTCCCTGCGGTTCCGGCCCAAGCCCCGGAACTGGGTCCTGATCTTCTGCCAATACCCGCGCATGTGCGCGCATTCGGATAACAGGCATCCTCGAGGCCAGCTCTTGCGGCGAGAACTGCCCAAAATATTCCATCGCCTCAGCCGCCGCGTACACCATAAGTCGACCAGATCTTGCGCGCCACGTTTCGAAATCCCACAGAGGATCATCCGGGGATCCGCCCTCGGGTGGCCAATAGACTTGGGCGGTTACAGGGCCTTGCTCTGTTTGCACGGTCACATCGCGCACGCCGTACCCGTATCCACCTTCATAAAAATTGAGCCGCTCCAGCGCGACGCCTGAGGCCTCAATGACAATGCCTTTGGCAACCCCGCCATCGTGCTGCGTCAATCGCGGAAGATCGTGCCGCCCAAAAGAAAACACCGCATGATCCAAAAGTTGCGCTGTACGCGTTGGCAGTACACAGCCTGCAACCCGCTTAAGGTGCTCTGCATCCCTCAGAGTGCCGTATAGGAATAGCGGTTTCAATCGTAACGCCGCCCGACAAAGTCAGCCACAATCGCGATGGCCACCCCACCGCCAAAAGACATTGCAAGAATTTCAGGTGTCGCGATCCTTTGTCCGAAGTCCAACATCAACTCCATTATTGAGATTATCCCCTCGACTGGCCCGTCATATTGGTTACGCAATGAGCGTTTGATCATCTCAGCGCCGCTGTGGAAAAACAAGGCCGTTGCAGCCAAAGCTGCGGTTGCTGTGAGCCCATAACCAATTGCCCCGGTCGCGCCCTGACCCGCACGTGCCCCGCCAATGCGCCACCCACAGATCGCCCCAAAGAGCACATTCCAATACGCCAATGTTGGCAAAGGGCGTTCCTCGATGAACAACGCCTGCACATCTAAAGACACATAATAAGCCAAAGCGGCAAACAGCACGGCGGCGGTGAGTTTGCCAAATGTTGGCATCAAGCAGGCCGCGAAATTGTAATCTGGGTCACGTCACAATTTCCAAAATGAAACGTGGATGCGCAGGACGTGAGATAGAAATTCCACATCCGTCGGAACCGGTCGTCAAAACCAAGCGCCTGCACCTGATCCCATTTCTCATTAAACGTCTCATGCCAGCGGCGCAGGGTTTGGCTGTAGCTTTCACCGAATTCAATGCTTTTGACCACGTTCAGACCCGCCCGCTCTACCTGTTTCTTTAGAACAGTTCTGCTGGGCAACATTCCACCCGGAAAGATGTATTTCTGGATGAAATCAACTGACGAACGGTAAATCTCAAACCGGTGGTCTGTTACGGTGATGATCTGCAGGGTTGCTTGTTTGCCGGGCTTAAGCCGCTCGCGCACAGCGTCAAAATAGGCGGGCCAGTATTTCTCACCAACGGCCTCGAACATCTCAATTGACGCGATGCCATCATAGGTGCCGCGCTCGTCCCGATAGTCCTGCATTTTGAACTCTACCACCCCTGAAAGACCAGCCTTTTCAATGCGTTCAACGGCATAATTAAACTGTTCTTGACTGATAGTCAGGCACGTGACTTTCAATCCGCGCTGCCCCGCAGCGTATTCGGCAAAGCCGCCCCAACCGCAGCCGATTTCCAACACATGATCGCCCGGCTTGACACCCATCTGATCGACCATGCTCTTGTATTTCGCGATCTGAGCGGCCTCGTGGCTTTCCTGCCCTGTCTCGAAAATCGCGCTTGAATAGGTCATCGTGTCATCAAGCCATAACTCATAGAAATCATTGCCAAGATCATAGTGGTGACTGATATTCTTCTTTGCTTGACCGCGGGAATTCCTGTGAAGCCAGAAGCGAAAGTTCTCGTAGAACTGCACAAGCTTTTGCCCCTTGAACCCATCAAACAGCTGGTCGTTATCTGCGTGGATAAAATCCATAAAGGCTTGGAGATCGGGCGTTGTCCATTGCTCTTCGAGAAAGGCATCGCAAAAGCCAAGTTGCCCTTCGCGGATCAGCCGCGCAAACACGCCGCTGTCTTTGATATGAACTTCTGCCATAGGACCGGGCTTGCGGGTATCCATTCGAAACACGCGCCCATCGGGCAAAACCAGATCAAGGCGGCCATTCTGTGCTGACTTCGCCAGCTCAAAGACCTGTTTGAAGTAACGTGGAAGGTTTGTTTGCCCGCGCGTACTGGTCAGGATCATTTATGTTGTCTCCCCGGAGGCTGGCGGACACGGCCCGCCCTGCCTTGTTTGCCTTGTAAATAGACTCTAAGCCGTTCTGCTCACAAGCGTTTTCAAAAATTTCGGTTCTCATACGCACTCAGGGCGCGCTTGCGCCCTTCGTCTGCTGCAACAATCGGGCGTGGATACGCATCCGTGGGCGCAAGACCCCAACTCTTGGGGATGGCTTGGAAATAGCTCAACGCATCCGGTGTTGGTTTAGAGTACGGCTCCGCAAGCCAACGCCCCGCATACAGCCGTTTTGGATCGAATTTATCCAATTGAGTCACAGGGTTGAACACGCGGAAATAAGGTGTGGCGTCAGGGCCAGAGCCCGCAGACCATTGCCAGCCCATCGCATTGGAGGCCGGATCCCAATCAATCAGACACGCGTCAAACCAAGCTCTACCAATTTTCCAGTGCGACATCAGATGCTTGCACAAATAGGACGCCACAATCATCCGGCCCCGGTTATGCATTGTGCCCGTGACATACATCTCACGCATAGACGCATCCACAAATTGGATGCCCGTGCGGCCTTGTTTCCAGGCCAAAACCTCTTGGGTTGAGCCATCCTCATTCCATGGAAACGCGTCCCAACCCTCACGCCAGTTTCCCGTCGCAATCCGCGGCGTATGATGGAGCAGGTGATAGGCAAATTCGCGCCAAACCAATTCCTTCAAGAATGTCTCGGCACCCGGTTTTCCTTCGGCCAACGCGCGCTTGCCGGCATGCCAGCAGGTGAGCGGGCTGATTTCGCCCACCGCGAGATTTTCGGACAGTTTGGATGTGCCATCTACGGCCACCTCATCGCGGGTACGATTGTAATCGCTGACCAAACGATCCGTGAAGTGAAAGAGCCGATCTTGTGCGGCCTGCTCACCCAACCGCACGAACGGGCGCACAATGTCTGCACCGCGCTGCATGGCGGCACTCAGCTTCCAATCCTCAAGAGCATCCGATGCAGGCCAAGTTTCAGGCGCTGGTATGGTGCTTGGCGCGCGCGGCGGCTCTGGCAGGTCTGCACTGCGGACGTTTTTCCACATCGGCGTATAGACCTTGTAAAAGCCGCCGGTTTTGGTTTCGACGGTCCAAGGCTCAAACAG
>CALKJA010000146.1 GCA_937995865.1 uncultured Paracoccaceae bacterium
GAACGCTTGATCGAAACGATCGATATGGCGCTCGTCCTTCACCATTACGGTGCGCGCCAGGTAGTAGAATGCCTCAACATCATAAAGCGTGACACCGCGCTTCATGCCTTCAAGAAAGGTCAGGTATTCCCGCAGCGTGACAGGGACGCGAGCAATGCGCAGATGCTCAAAGAAAGGCAAAAACATTCGGTTTAACCTGCGCGGCTGATCCCGATCGTCAAGAGCACTCCGACAATCAAACCGATCATCGCGAAGCTGCCTGCATAGTGCAACATATCAAGCGCTTTGCCTTTGCGGCGCCACGCAATAAACGCGCCAATCGCCGCAAATAAAAAGACCGTAAGAAAGACAATCATCGCTCGTGCCTTTGACGGAGGCAAAAGCAGGATCAGTATCCGCCACGCCCGTGTTTGATAGGATTTAGCAAGGCAATTTCACGCTGTCGTGAGGCCACTGCTGAGGGTGAGCCAAAGCCGTACCGTGCCCAGCCTAAACTGTCCAGCCGGACGGTGCGCGCTTCGGACGCGCGGCCTTGGAGATCAAGCGCTTCTGCTCGAAACATCATGAGAGATGAAAGCAGGGCGGCGTTTTCATAGCGTGCCGCCACATCGAGAGCGCGACCAGTAATATTAAGCACATCCACAGGGTCGCCGTTGAGCAAAGCAAAGGCCGCAAGCTGGACCGCAACATAGGCGCGGTGCAGTTCGGTTGTTCTATCGCTTGCATATACACGGTCCGCTGCTTGAAATGCGGAAAAGGCGCGCTGCGGATCAGACGCGATCGTCAAGCGGCCCAAAGCATAATAGCCAAACCCTTCTCTTGTGTCGCGCCATCCGCGAGATTGCGAAAGCGCAATCGCAGAACGGGCGGCTTCCTTGCGACCAAAAGGTGCCCGCGTGGCGCCCAATGCGCGGCTCATCTCCTCTATCCACTCCCTCGATGTTGGCTGTGCATAGGTCACGACCTTGCGTTCACCGGCGGGATTGAGCCGAGCAAGGATGCCGGGCAGGGCTGCGGCGACTTGGCTGCGGCTCATTCCGTTCCGCAGCTCGCGGCTATAGTAAGTTTTGAGGATCAGCATATCGAAGCCGGTCAAAACGGTGTGGATATTGTCATCATTGAACACGCTATCGGGCAACCGATATAAATCGTTTAGCGGGCCAAGTGCTTGGGCGATTTCTTCGTGTAAGCAGTCACGCAGCTCTTGAGGGGCCGCATTTGAAGGCACAAATACAGACACTTGCTGACGTCGGGCAAGCCGTGCCCAATCAACCCGCGGACCACGCCTTGCGTTTTTGAAATCTTCCCAACTGCGTACATTGGGCACGACAAAGCATGCAGCGCCGGGAACCGCTCTTTGCATCTCGGCTTTGCTGAGCGCTACGATGTTGATATTGGCGCTTACATTGGTGGTAATAGTGATGTTCAGACCCGCCTCAACACGCAACCGTTGCAAAAGTCGGCCAAGGTCCGGAGCCAGCGAAACTGGCACCTCACCAATCACACGTAACGTGATCGGTCCTTCAAAGCGGGTCAGAATGTCCAGCTTGCGACCGCTTTCCATTTGGAAACTCAGGTCGAGAAAGTCACGTGCGATATCGGCGTTGGAACGTTGTGGGCGGGGAATGTAGCCGCCTGCAAACGTCTTCATTGGGGGCAGTCGATCCCCCAAGGTACTGGCCTGCCTGCTGGCCACATCCGTAGACGCGCCGGGCGCGCAACCGGCCAAAAGGAACATCCCCGAAAAGAGCCATCTACGAAATGTTCGCCCCATCATGAGGCGGAGCTCACAGGTATAGAGGGTGGGGTTGGGCGGTTGTACCGGATAAAGGGCGTTTGCTCGCCCACTCGGTCATATAGCTGGCGCGCTGTGACGTTGAAGTCTTGCGTCAGCCAATAGACGGATGGCGCGCCTTTGGCGTCTGCCGCGGCATAGACGGCTTCAATCAGCTGACGGCCAAGACCAGTCCCACGTTCGGAAGGGGCAACATACAGGTCTTGAAGATAGCAAGTGCCTTCGATCCGCCACGCGTGTGGATGAAAAAGAAAATGCACAAGCCCGACCAAGACACCGGATCGCTCAGCGACGAGGCATTGAAAACTATTTGGGTTATCGGAAAGTAGACGCGAAAAGAGTGTCTTGTGGACCTCTGCATCGCGTGTCGTTTCGTAAAACGCCAGATACTCAGCCCATACCTCGGACCAAGCATCAAAATCCTTTAACTCAGGCGCTCTAAGGAGCGCCGTACTCGATCCGGTTTGCAAGGGTCTGCCATCCCAACTCTTATTGTTGGTTAAGGCTTAAGAATCGAGTGCGGCGGAATGAGGGGGCGAATGTGGCGAGATTTAGGCGAAGTGAGCTGCTGCGCCGGGGAATTTGCCGCGCAATTTATCTTTTCGAGCGCGCCATGAAGGCCAAACGCTCGAAAAGGTGCACGTCCTGCTCGTTCTTCAGAAGAGCGCCATGTAGCTTGGGCAGCGCATTGGCACCGTCGCGCTTGAGATCTTCGGCGCTCAAATCTTCCGACAACAGAAGCTTCAACCAATCGATAACCTCACTGGTTGACGGCTTCTTCTTGAGCCCGCTCGTTTCACGGATCTCGTAAAATTGCGTAAGTGCCGCTGTCAGCAAGCCATCCTTAATGTTGGGATGATGGACTTCCACAATTTTGCGCAACGTCTCAATCTCTGGGAAGCGGATAAAGTGGAAAAAGCACCGGCGCAGAAATGCATCGGGCAGCTCTTTTTCGTTGTTTGACGTGATAATTACTACAGGCCGGTTCACAGCGCGCACTGTCTCGCCTGTCTCGTAGACGTGAAACTCCATCTTATCGAGTTCTTGCAAAAGATCGTTCGGGAATTCGATATCAGCTTTGTCGATCTCATCAATCAGCAACACCACACGCTTAGGTGCGGTAAAGGCCTGCCAGAGCTTACCCTTTTTTATGTAGTTGGTGACATCATGCACGCGATCTTCGCCCAATTGGCTGTCGCGGAGCCGACTTACAGCATCGTATTCGTATAGTCCTTGTTGTGCCCGCGTCGTGGATTTGATGTTCCATTCCATCAAATCCAAACCAAGAGACGCCGCCACTTGCAGGGCAAGCTCGGTCTTACCTGTGCCCGGTTCGCCCTTTACCAAAAGGGGGCGTTCAAGCATCACAGCGGCATTCACGGCCACTGTTAAATCCTCTGTAGCGATGTAGCTGTCTGTTGAAGCAAACGTCATTTTGTGACCATCCCTTAGAAACTGTATTTCCTTTGGTCTAGCGGGATTACGTCGCTGTTCAACTCTGTTTTATCTGCTGTTTTCCACGTGACACGGCGGCCGTTAGGAGGTAGACCGCGCCCAATGATGGCGGCTCAAGGTGGGGAGCCTGAGGGCGCCGGACAGTAACCTTAAAGGGTGCCGCAATGAAAGCTGAGACGTTTTTGGAAGACGATTACCGCCCCGCCGAAGATGAGCCGTTTATGAATGAACGGCAGGTTGAGTATTTCCGCCGCAAGCTGCTGGCTTGGAAAGCGGATCTTATGTCTGATAGCCGGGACACCATCGAAGGCATGCGTGATAGTGCGCGTAGTATTCCAGACATTGCAGACCGTGCGAGCGAAGAAACCGATCGCGCGCTTGAACTGCGCACGCGTGACCGCCAGCGTAAATTGGTGAGCAAGATTGATGCGGCTTTGCGTCGGATCGACGAAGATGAATTTGGATATTGTCAGGCGACTGGCGAGCCGATTTCTCTTAAACGTCTGGATGCGCGTCCGATCGCAACACTCAGTCTTGAAGCGCAAGAACGCCATGAGCGCCGTGAAAAGGTTCACCGCGACGATTAACGTCGCCAAAGGGAGGTGAGCGATGACGCGCAACCTTCTGAAAAATAAGAAGATTACAGTGATCGGCGCAGGCCTTGGCGGGCTTTGCGCCGCTCTTGCTTTCGCGCGCCGCGGCGCCGCTGTTCATGTGTTTGAAAACGCAAACGAGTTAGCCGAAGTTGGTGCGGGCATTCAGGTAAGCGCAAATGGTTTGCGTGTGTTGAAGGCACTGGGTATTGACGCCTCGCTTTGTGGATACGCGTCCAAAGGGCTGACGCTGAATGACCATCATGGGAGGCGCGTTGCAATTCTTCCCAATCAAAACCGGGAAGTGCGGCTTTTTCATCGTGCTGATCTTTTAGAGCTATTGTCCAATGCTTGCTCCGGTGCCGGGGTAAGGGTTTCGCTTGGTCAGCATATTACACCGCAAAACTTGCCAGAGGCGGATTTGATTGTCGCAGCGGATGGCGTGAATTCTGAGTTCCGAGCGTTGGTCCAGCCAACTGCCGCTCAGCCTCATTTTTCGGGGCAGGTGGCGTGGCGTGCTTTGGTTGCGGTGCCTGAGCCAATTCATGAGGGCGGAGTAAACGTCTATATGGGCCCCGGACGGCATGTGGTGCTTTATCCGCTCCGCGGTGGCTCTGTTCTAAATATCGTTGCAGTTGAAGATACAAAGAGCATCGCCTCAGAGGGCTGGACGCAGTCTGTTGTTTCGTCGGAGCTTCGGGATCGATTTAGCGATTTTGGGGGGCCGCTTCCGGCGCTCTTTGAGCGTGTGACGTCAGTTAACAGATGGGGCCTGTATCATCACCCGGTGCCGCGTCCGTGGTCCGAGGGGAATACGGTTCTGTTGGGGGACGCTGCACACCCTATGTTGCCTTTTCTGGCCCAAGGTGCGTCAATGGCTTTCGAAGACGCTTGGGTTTTGGTCAGCTGCTTGGACGCAGACGCCGATCTTGATACTGCGCTTGGCGGGTATGAACGTTTGCGTGCGCCGCGGGTGGCCCGAGTCATGAAGGAAGCCCGAGCAAACGCAACGCGCTTTCATCATAGCAACCCGGTTACACGGTTTCTTGGGCACAATGCCCTAAAGGGTGTAAGCCGTTTCGCGCCCGATCTAATGGCGCGGCGCTTTGATTGGATTTATGGAGCGGATGTTACCGTTTAAGCGTTGAGCCGTACCCATATCGGCACGTGATCTGACGGTTTCACGCCCCCCCGCACAGAACGATCAATCTCACATTCTTCCAGTAAATCAGCGCATTGCGGTGTTAAAAGAAAGTGGTCAATTCGGATGCCATTGTCCCTGTCCCACGCGCCTGCCTGATAATCCCAAAAAGAGTAGTGGCCCGGTCCTTGATGCTTTGCGCGGAAAGCTTCGGTGAAACCAAGGTTTAAGATCTCGCGCCACGCGGCACGCGCCTCAGGACGGTGCAGGGCGTCATCCTGCCATGCTTCCGGCCTTTTGGCATCTTCTGCTTGGGGAATGATATTATAGTCACCCGCCATCAATGCAGGTTCTTCCGCAGCCATCAGAGCTGCGGCCCGGTCTTTGAGCCGGGCCATCCATGCGAGCTTATAGTCGAACTTTGGTCCGGGTGCTGGATTCCCGTTCGGCAGATAAAGACCACAAATCCGGATCGCGCGATCACCTACAACCGTTGCTTCAATCCAACGGGCTTGCTCATCGCTGTCATCACCCGGAAGGCCACGTTTAACGTCTTCGAGCGGCAATTTAGAAAGGATAGCAACGCCGTTGAACCCTTTCTGGCCGTGGGTTTCGACATTGTAGCCGCGCTCTTCGAAGACCTCGCGCGGGAAAGCCTCATCAACAGATTTGATTTCTTGAAGCATAACAACATCGGGTTGCGCCTCATCCAGCCACTTTGGAAGGGCGTCGATGCGGGCCTTGATGCCGTTGATATTAAAGGATGCGATTTTCATGGGCCTTGGATGGCCCAAGCACCGCGTCCATGCAACGAAAAAGGGTCGGCCCAAAGGCCGACCCTTAAATCAAGTCAGAGAACGCGAGGCTTAGTTGACTTGGATGCGGCTTTCCGCAGCGACTTCACCATTGAGGACAAGCTTGGCGATTAGGTCGCTCTGAACCAATGTGCCTTTGAGCGGCACAGTTGTGTTGGCATTTGCGCCCGCTTTGACGTCTGCCATGCCCACAAGCACCCCTTGAAGCGTCTCAAGGGTCACGATGCCAGCGCTATCAGCGCGGATTGTGCTCAGCTCAATCACGTGTGAGCCTTCGTCGATACCTTGTTGGATGCCAATGGAGTTGTTGGCCGAAGCTGCACCGGCTGTGAGGGCGATTGCGGTAGCGGCGATTGCGAATTTCTTGAACATGGGAGTTCCTTTCTTAGGGTGCTCATTTGAGCGGTTGATGAATACTCACCTGATTTGATGAGCAGGTCT
>CALKJA010000147.1 GCA_937995865.1 uncultured Paracoccaceae bacterium
CTAGACGTTCCATCTGATTGAGGATCTGATGGAACGCGATATTTGTGTCGCTCCGACAAGGCTGAAAGGCTTGATTTGGGGCCTTCAGCAAAAAGGAAAGTCAATGCAAGGCAGCGGGATTATCGGGGAGTCCAAGTCAACGGCGGATCTGGTTTTTGAAAGACTTCATGCGGAAATCGCCTCGCTTGCCATTCTTCCTGGCACCAAGATTTCTGAAGCCGATGTTGCGCGTCGGTTTGGCGTATCGCGTCAGCCGGCCCGCGCCGCGTTTCGCCGCCTTCACAATCTGGATTTGCTCGAAATCCGCCCCCAACGTGCAACCGTCGTGCGGCGGTTTTCATTGGCTGAAATTGAGAACACGCGTTTTGTGCGTCTCGCTGTTGAGCTCGAAGTGATCGAGCGTGCCTGTGAAATTTGGACCCCTGCCAAAGCGGCAACACTTACGGAAAACCTCAACATGCAGTCAGATGCTTTGTCCGCAGAAAACGGGGGTCTTTTCCATGATCTGGATTACGAATTCCACAATCTGATTTGTACGTTGTCAGACCTGCCAAAGGCGTTCGAAACAATAAATACATGCAAGCGCAAGGTGGACCGTTTGTGTGTTTTGAGCCTGCCAAATCACGAAAGTGTTGCTGACATCTTGGACGATCACCGCACTTTGGCTGACGCACTTGCGCGCCAGGCCGTAACGGACGCGCGCGCTATGATCCGCCTTCATGTTGGCCGATTGGACGCAACCATTGCTCAGATCCATCACGCCCATAGCGAATATTTTCAATAGCATTCGTCGGACCAAATCCCACTCTCTAATGAGGATAACCCATGACACACCCAAAACCAGCCGTCGGCGCCGTGATCGCCCCGTTTACCCTTCCCATGGTTGGCTCTGACACCGAGGTCACGATTGGCGGCGAAAAGCCAAGCTGGAGCGTCTTGTTCGTCTATCGTGGCCGCCATTGCCCACGCTGCAAGCGGTTCCTCAACAAGCTGAATGCAGTCTTGCCGCAATGGCTGGAGCATATGGATGTGGTTGTCGCGTCTGCTGACACCGCAGAAAAAGCAGCGGCCGACAAAGCTGAATTTGGCTGGGATTTCGATCTTTGCTACGGGCTGAAAGAAGATCAGATGCGCAGCCTTGGGCTTTACGTGACCATTCCATTGTCTGAAGCTGAGACAGACGCCAATTTTGCAGAGCCCGGCACATTTGCCATGCGCCCTGACGGGACCTTGATGCTTGTGGACATTTCAAACGGTCCAGCGGCCCGTCCTGATTTGGAAGAATTCTTGGATGGTATGATCTTTAACATAACCAACGATCGACCCGTGCGCGGCACAGCCTAAGTCAAACCGTCATTGCATAAAAACTGGCGGCACTGTTTCGTGCACCCCTGTGTTTGACACAACTAGTATACTAGAATAACTTTTCGAGTCTGAGGTTGCGGCGTAGGTCAGGCCTTTTGCTCAATTTCGTGTATTCTCGGGGGGGGGGGGCGATGCCAATTCTTGACCGCGACCGTCTGTTTCCAATGGATCAGACCGCCAAAGCGTTGGCGCGTGACCTTTACGAAACCATTGCCGACTTGCCAATCATAAGCCCACACGGTCACACGGACCCTGCCTGGTTTGCGCAGAATGCCGCTTTTCCTGATCCCGCCCAGCTATTTATCACCCCGGATCACTACGTATATCGAATGTTGTTTTCCCAAGGTGTGCCGCTAGAAAAATTGGGGATTGCCCGCAAAGACGCTGGCCCGGTCAAAACGGATAGCCGCGCGATCTGGCAAGTGTTTGCGCAGAACTATCACCTGTTTCGTGCAACGCCGTTACAACTCTGGTTGGATCATGCGCTTGCTGAGGGTTTTGGCGTTACGGACCCGTTGAACGCTGCCACTGCAAACGCAATCTATGACCATGTCGCGGCCTGCCTGTCCGATCCCGCCTACCGCCCACGCGCCATGTTTGACCGCTTTGGAATTGAGGCTTTGGCCACAACCGATGGCGCACTTGACCCGCTGGATCATCACCAGACAATCACAAATTCTGATTGGAATGGCCGCGTGATTCCAACCTATCGCCCAGACGCGGTGATCGACCCCGATGCCACGGATTTTGCGGCCAACATTGCCACCCTCGGTGCGCTGACGGGTCAAGATACCCAAACATGGAACGGCTATCTTAAGGCGCATCGCATACGCCGTGCATTTTTCAAGACACCGGGTGCCACAGCAACGGACCACGTACACGCTGATCCCATGACCGCCGATCTTGATCGCGCGGATGCATCAGCGCTGTTTGATAAGGTCATCGCAGGCGATACGTCAGTGGCAGAGCACGGTTTGTTTCGCGCTCAGATGCTGACTGAAATGGCGGGGATGAGCATTGAAGACGGCCTTGTCATGCAGATCCACCCCGGATCGCACCGCAATCATTCGCCTGACGTCTTTGACACTTTGGGATCAGACAAGGGCTTCGATATCCCAAAAGCTGTCGACTACACCACAGCACTCAAACCCCTCTTGAACAAACACGGCCTCAACACTGACCTTACGCTGATTGTCTTCACGCTGGATGAAACGACCTATGCGCGTGAATTGGCGCCCCTTGCAGGCGTCTATCCTGCAGTAAGGATTGGGCCCGCGTGGTGGTTTTTTGGCAGCCCCGAAGGCATGCGCCGCTACCGTGAGGCAACCACCGAAACGGCTGGCTTTTACAACACCGTTGGTTTTAACGACGACACCCGTGCATTCTGTTCGATCCCGGCGCGCCACGATGTCGGCCGCCGCGTGGACTGCGCCTACTTAGCCACGCTTGTGGGCACCGGACGACTGGACCTCACAAATGCAACAGAGGTTGCCCATGACCTCGCATACCGTCTCGGCAAACAAGCCTACAACCTCTGAATTCTCAATTATTCGCTACACAAAGGACATGCCATGACCCTCAAGACTGAAACACGCTACGCCATTGATCCCGCAACGGCCAAAACCCTAGATACGGATGGGCTGCGCGATCATTTCCACAAGGACGGGTTGTTCGCGGAGGGTGAAATCAACCTGCTCTACTCTCACTACGATCGGCTCATCGTTGGGTCTGCTGTTCCCGGTAGTGGCAAGGTGACGCTGGATCACATGGATGAAACCGGCACCCCCGGTTTTCTGGATCGCCGCGAGATGGGCATTTTGAACATCGGTGAAACAGGTACCGTTGAGGTGGATGGCAACACCCACACCCTTGAGGGCGGGGAGCTTCTTTATGTTGGGATGGGCGGCGGCGCTGTGACGTTTTCTGGCAAAGGGCGTTTCTACATTACGTCCTCACCAGCGCATCGCACGTGCCCCACAAAGTTGATCAGATTGGCAGACGCGCGCCGCGTGGAACTTGGCAGCCGCGACACCGCCAACGAACGTGTCATCATCCAGTTCTTGCATCCCGATGTTTGCGAAACCTGCCAGCTTCTTATGGGCTACACCCAGTTCGCCCAAGGCAGTGTTTGGAACACGATGCCGGCGCATATCCATGACCGCCGAATGGAAGCCTATCTGTATTTTGACGTACCTGAAGACGCCCGCGTGTTCCATTTTATGGGCGCGCCGGATGAAACACGTCACCTTGTCATGGCAAACGAAGAAGTCGTCATCTCGCCGCCATGGTCGATTCACTGTGGTGCGGGCACCGCATCTTACACATTCTGCTGGACTATGGCGGGCGATAATGTCGATTTCACTGACATGGATATGATCCCCATGGGCCATCTGCGTTGAACGCAGCATAGCGACTGCTAGTTCCTATCGTTCATCTTGGCTTGGGCGCGGTTTTTCGCGCCCAAGCCTGCGCTTGTCTTCAAGACCTTAATGATCAAGATGTCTGGGGAGTGCGCGGCTTAAGCCAACGCTTACCTGTTGTGCGGGATGCTGCGCCTGAATGACTTTCGCTACACTGCCGCGGCGCTGATGCCGGATGCAATGAAGCCACGCGAAATCGACGTTTTGTGCGATGTTTTGGTTGCACCGAAGACCTAGCCGCCGTCATCGCAGAAATGGCCGATCCTGACGTTTCCTTCGTCAGCCTGACCGTAACAGAGAAAGCGTATTGCCACGGTACATCGTGGGGGCACCTTAACATGGACCACCCTCTGATTCGCGCCGATATCCGTAATCCTCTCCCCAAAGCGCGATTGGTCTGCTCGTGCGCGGCCTAGAGGACCGATGCTCGGAAGGACTGCCACCTTTTAGAGTTTTGCCTGGTGACCACATTCCCAACAACGGCGATTTGACACGTAACGTGACACTCAAACTTGCTCAACTGATCGACCCTGATCTGTCCGCATAAATTGAAGCCGAAGGTGCGTTTCCCTCTCCGATGCCCCGAACCGGCCCGAAGACTGCAGTGGGAACCATCATGCACCGAGAGCCGTTGGGGTCATCTATCGTAGAACCAGGTATTGCCGAGGAACCCTCACGAACGTCTCTGATCCGCAAAAAGTACCTTCAGCGCGAGTTGTGACAGAGGCCAATTTGGCCGGTGTAGTGGGTATCCACTATGAAGAGGCCCGGCACATCTTTTCTGGTGTTCCAGAGCTTGAGGTTTATCTGCCGCAGGAACCCCAACTTTACGGTTTGATCAGCCGAGTTCAGTTCAATGACATCTCACTACCTGACGATTTCGAACTGTGCATGAATTTGTCGGTAGCTGCGCCTTAAGCTCCAATCTTGAACTGGAAAACAGCGTCCCAACAGAGAATTTCTATCACTGCCCGGGTGCCGCTGGTGCCTTTCGGTGGGGATTGGTTCGGGTTAGTCTTGTTGCGTGGCCTCTAAAGCGGCTGTTACAGATATCGGATGGAACGTTCGAAGAAGCCGGTTTCTTTTATTGCGACGGATCGCGCGGATGAGGCTCAAGCATTCTATCGCGATACGCTTGGGTTGGCGCTTTGCGAGACCACGCCATTTGCCTTGGTTTTTGATGATCAAGGGCATGTTCTGCGTGTGCAGATTGTTTCAGATCTCCGGCCCGCCCAATTCACCGCGCATGGGTGGCAGGTTGAAAACCTTGTTGGCGAGATCGAGAAACTTAGGGCTAAAGCTGTGCGTTTCCTGCAGTTTGATCAGCTTCCGCAGGATGCGCTTGGTATTTGGACAACGCCTGACGGCAGCAAGATCGCGTGGTTCAAGGATCCAAGCGGCAATATCCTTTCGCTGACTGAGCACGCTAAGCCATAGTTACCCTACCCGCACCTGTTGAGCGCTACCCGCGCGAGACCTCGATGAACGCAGCGCTCACAATCAAAAGCGCGCCGCAAGCTTCGCGCAGGCCGAACGGTTCGCCGGCGAAGAGCGCAGCTGAGATCAGCCCGACGGCGACCTCGCTCATCAAAAGCAATCCCACGCGCGCCGGAGTGAGCAAGGTTGCAGGCCAGATAGTTAGGGCCACCATTGGCAGGATGTAGAGCGTTGAGAGCATTGCCAGCGGAAGTACGGGCCATGATGCAAGTTGATCAAACGTTGCGCCCGCGCCGTTCCCAAACAGCGTGGCGGCGATCAGTGAAACCACAAGCGCTCCCATCAAGAACGCGCCGATTTGGCCAAGCACGGGGGTATCTTTGGTACGATACAGGCCCAGCGTCCCAAAGGCCCATGTCACGCCGGACACAAGAGCAAGCCAATCGCCTATATTGCGCGGCCAAAGCAGCTCAGACCCGTTGCCCAAAACCACCACAAGCCCGGCAATCCCTGCCGTGAGCCCAATGGCGCGAGCTGCGCTTAGCCTTTCGCCCAAGAAGGCGAGGCCAAGAAGCGTTCCCCAGATTGGGGTCAGGTAGAATAGCAGGATTGCGCGGATCACATCCGTATAAACAAGGCTGATCGAAAACAGGCTAAAAGCCAGACCAGTGAACGCCCCGCTAAACGCAAGGACTCTCCAATAAGCGGCGATGGCTCGCCACTGCAGAATTAGCGCGGGGGTCAGCACCAGAAGAGTCGCCACATACATCACAATGCCGGGCCACGGGCCGTCTAAGCCAAAGCTTTGGAATAGCCGTATCGGGATCCAATAAAGCCCCCAAAGCATCCCCCCACATACTAGCGCGATCGAGGCTGTACCTGTGCCTATAGCGGGCAAAGACCTGCGCCTTCCGCCTTCAAATATGCGCATCGTCACAGCCCCAGAGCTTTGCGGCGTTCCTCAGCAAAGCCTTGCACCAGCCGATCCGCGATCAGCGCAAGCATCGCCATCGCGGCCCCGGCGGTGATGCCAAGCCCAACATCAGCCTGCCCTAGTGCAAGAAAGATCGATTGCCCAAGCCCTGTTGTGCCGATCAGCGCCGCGATGACCAGCATCGCAAAGGCATAGAGGATCGTTTGGTTCAGCCCCAGCAGGATCGTTGGCACAGCATAGGGCACGCGCACATCCCACATGGTTTGCCATGCCGTAGCACCCGAGGTTGTCGCCGCGTCCAAAAGCTCGGGCGGGGTGGTGGTTAATCCATGCTGTGTGTAGCGGATCATTGGGACGATCGCATAGGCGCAGATTGCCAAAAAGGCCGAGAACTCTCCGATTTGAAAGAACATCAAAACGGGGATCAGGAATACAAATAGCGGTATCGTTTGCAACATATCGCAGACAGGTCGCAGTACGCGCCATGCCATTGGGCTGGCCGCGGCCAAAAGGCCAAGCGCGCCGCCAAGCCCGGCGCAAGCCACCACAGCAACGCCCGAGAGGTACAACGAGAGGAGCGCGCGCTCCCACAGTCCGCTCAGTAAAATCGCAAGCAGCATCAAGACAACGCTGAGTGCAAGCTTGCGGCCACCTGCCATCCAGCCAAGTGCGCCAACGCCCATCAGGACAAAGGGCCAAGGCAGCTCAGAGATCCCAGTCTCAAGAACAAGTGCGGCAACAAGCAAAAGCCCACCTGCCAAGGCGCGCTCGCACCAGACAAGACTGGCGGCCAATACGGCAGCGCAGGCATAAAAGGCAAAGCTCATCATCGGTGTCCATTGAAAGCCCCATGTGAAGCTCAGCACGGCATTGTCCAGCCCTATCCGCAGTGGGAGGAAGATGAAAAAGACCAAAACATTCTTAAAGGCATCCAGCGCCGCACCGTTCTGCGCCGTGAAGTTGCCCAAGCTCTGATCCACATAACTGGCAAGCGGATCAAACAGCGCGAAGTCAGCTGTGGCAGGCAGTCGCTGCCACAAAAGAACCATCGCCGCGACCGTGAGGCCCAAAATCAAGTAGAGCCCGCGCCGGTCATGGCGCTTACGTCGCGCTTGGGTCAAAGCACCGCTCATTCTGTCGATGACAATCGCAAAGACAACAATCACCAACCCCGCCAGAAAGCTTTGTCCGAATTGGGCTTTGCGCATGGTCAAAAGCACTTCCCAACCGATATCGTCAAACCCGCCAATGACTGCTGCGATGATCACCATAGACAGCGCCGCCATCAGGCATTGGTTCACGCCCACCATGATCTGTGTGGTTGCGGATGGGATTTCGACTAAAAACAGCTGCTGGAAGCGGGTGCCGCCGCTCATTACGGCGGCGTCTTTGATATCGGGATCAACACGCTCCAGCCCCAACAGGACGTTGCGCGCCATTGGCGGCGCGGCATAGATCGCCGAGGCCACAAGTCCCACGACCGGGCCAAACCCAAAAAGCAGCAATAGCGGCGTTAGATAGGCGAATGTCGGGACCGTTTGCATGACGTCCAAAGTGGCTAAAACCGCAGACCGCACGCGCGCATTCTCATAGGCCAGAATACCGATCATGCCGCCAAGCAAAAGCGCCAGCGGCACCGAAACGGCGACTAACGCGAGCGTGTTCATGCTTTCGGTCCAGTAACCTGAGGCCAGAACAAGCGAGAGCCCAATCCCGCCCAACGCGGCCAATCGCAGACCTCCGATATACCAACCAAGTGCGGTGACGCAGCCAATAGTGATTGGCCACGGTGTGCCTACCAGCAGGGCATTTGTCCAAAACATTGGGAAGTCCATGAGATAGGAAAACCCGCGTGCGACGGGTTTGACCGTTTCAAGAACCGCTGTGACACCGGCTCCAATCCAATCAGAGGCAGGCAGTTCAAGGACCGAAGGCCAGCCGATCAACCAAGGGAAAACAGCCTCTAACGCTAGGCAAAATGCCCCAACACAGACGGTGAGCCAAACCGCCGCCACGCCTGGGCGGGCGGCAGCATAGCTGCGTAGTTGGTCGATGCTCATTCTTGAGCGCCCGGCTGGTGTTGATCTGCGCCTTCTAATGTGCGGACTGACAGCTCATGGGGTGAAACTGTGCCAACCACAGCGCCATTGGCATCCCGCACGGGGACTGGACCATAAAGCGAAACACAGGCGGCCAAGGCTGCTTCAAGTGTCATATCGCTGCGCAGGCCGGGGTCTTGGGCCATGTCGGCGGGCATATCGGCGCCCGTTTTCATGACTGATGCAACACGCGCGTGCCGCCCTGTTGCTACGTCTTTTGAGAATTCGGCCACGTAATCATTGACGGGGTTAAGCACGATCTCTGCGGGGGTGCCGATCTGGACGATCTCACCATCCTTCATAATCGCGATACGATCCGCGAGCTTTAGGGCCTCGGTTATGTCATGGGTGATAAACACGATGGTCGTGTTCAGCCGCGCACGAATTTCCAGAAATTCGTCCTGTAATTGCCGGCGGATGAGGGGGTCCAAGGCTGAGAAAGGTTCGTCCAAAAACCAGACCGAACAATCACCAGCAAGAGATCGCGCGATGCCGACCCTCTGCCTTTGGCCACCGCTTAGTTCGCGGGGGAACGCGTCTTCGCGTCCGGCGAGGCCAACCATCTTGATAATCTCGCGCACCTTTTCGTGGCGTGCAGAGCGGCCCATACCCGAAACCTTTAGCGGGAAAGCGACGTTATCAATCACGCTCATATGCGGGAACAGACCGAAATGCTGAAACACCATACCAAGCGTAGAGCGGCGCAGTTCGGTCATCCGGGCCTTGCTGGCGCGCAGGATATCTTCGCCTTCAATATTAATCTCTCCGGCGGTGCTTTCCTGTAGCCGCGAGAGGCTGCGGATGAGTGTGGATTTACCTGAGCCGGACAGGCCCATGATCACAAAAAGCTCACCCTCAGCCACATCAAATGTTGCATCCTGCACGGCAGGGATCAGGCCCTTTTCGCGCAGTAGATCGGCGGCACCCCGAGGGGCACCACCGGATTGTTTCAACGCCTCGGCCAGCTGTTGCTCAGCATTTTGGCCAAAGACCTGCCAAACGCCTTTGCAAGAGATTGCCGGCGGCGTTGAGAGAGTATCAGTCATTCCGAAACCCTTAGTTCGCGGCGGCTTCGACAACAGGCATCCACGTGTCCTTGTTGGCGTCCATCCAAGCGGCGACAACCTCTTCAACGGAGCCACCATCCACATCGACCGCACCCATCATAGGCTGCTGGTCTGCAACGCTGAGTTGGTAGTTGGTCAGGATTTCAAAAGCGGCGGGCCACTTGTCTTCCATGCCGGACCAACCTGCCTTGAAGATGCGCGAGGGCGCAAAATCGCAGTCATGTGTGGCGTTGGGGTTGCTGCCCCAAGCGGCATCCGTAAAGCATTCGTCGTTACCAACTGGTAGCTCAACGAATTGCACATCATAGGCCGACATCGCCCAGTGAGGTTGCCAAAAGGTGATCAGGAGCGGTGATTTCTTTTCGGTGGATGCACGCAGCTCTGTGATCAGGGCGCCTTCAGAGCCAGCGGGTACAGCTTTAAATGGCAGGTCAAACCCTGTCATCCGGTCTGCACCGGGCGTGCCCCAATCGGCAGGATAGTCCACAAGACGGCCCATCGGGATCGTTTCAGCAGACGCAAAAATCTGTGCGCAGTCCTGCAGCGCTTCCCATGCCGGAAGACCGGGGCAAAGATCGGCCACATGCGCCGGATACGCGATGCCTTCTTTGGCATCGAGGCCAAGATCGCCAAGCTCAACAACACCGCCAGCTTCGACGGTCTTTGCATAGGTATCGGACACATTTGAGGACCAAATTTCCATTGCAGCATGAACTTCGCCATCTGCCATCGCCTGATACATATTCATATAGCCAGCGGTGGTGTATTCTACCGTGTAGCCTGCCGCCTCAAGCATGCTGCCAGCAACATGGGTTGAAACGTGCTGCCCGGTCCATTCATTGATGGCCAGTTTGATCGGTTCGTCCACTGCGCCCAAATCGGCGGCGTGGCTCGCGCCCGCAAGCAGGCCAACGGCCAGTGAGGCTTTGAGGATCTTCATAACTTATCTCCCTTTGGTAGCGTATTTTTCCGACAGTATAGATCTGCCGCAGATAGCACAGGCGATTCCAAGATTTTTTTGTGAGAGTACGGAAAGTTGGTGCGGCTAGGGTCACCGCATGCGCCACAAATAAGGTGTTCGCGGACCAATCGCCTGATTTGCAAGCGCCGCCCGTTTTATGGGGACGCTCAAATTGTTCTCAGGCGGGAGGTTTGAGGAGCGCTTAACCGCCCCTCAAGTCATTTTGATAACGTCTTTTTCGATCGCCAAAACATATCCCTTGCGGGCGATGTTTTTAATCAGAAGTTCTGTCATCATCTGATTTCCCAGCGCATCGCGCAGCCGTTTGATGCGGGTCGCACCTGCTGCTTCTTCGCAATCGGCAGCGTTGCGGCCTGAGATTACAGCTTCAATTTCGGCCCCTGAGAGCACGTCACCATCCATGCGTGCCTCTGCCAGAACGGAAAGTGTTTCCATCGCGGCATCGGTCAGCTTGAATTCCATATTGTTGAGTAAGACGGCCTTTTGATCGCGGGACAAAACCAGCGAGTTCACCTGAATACCGCTGCGCTCAATCTCTTGCATACGGCGGTTGATCGTGACGAGCGCGGCAAGGATCACGAGCGTGGCAATCAAAAGCCCCGTCGCAAAGATCATCAGCACAAAAATCACTAGCCTGTACGAGGCCAACACATCTGAAAACGCCGTGCCGGACTGGGCAAGGATCTCAAGCAATTTGATCTCTGCGTTTGAGGTCAGGTTGTCATTCTCAATAAAAAGCTGCTCCACCCGCCCGTTAAAGGCGTTGGCATCCGGCAGCGTAAGCAACAAGCCGACCCCTGTAATGATCAAGATAGCCACAATGGCGATGATTCCGAATTGCACCACACGGCTGCCGTGTTGGCGTGTCTCAGTAGCGGAGGAAGAAGTCTCCAGCACTTTCTTTCCTTTCATTCAGCCCGGCATCGTCAAAAGTGGTGACGATATTAAGCAATGTCCAACCGTCTTGCGCCACTCTGGGCGCCAATTCAACGGTAGCGTTCGCGGCTGTGCAAGGTCCGGTGATTTCCGCCACGCCATAATGAAGCCGCAAGGGATCGTCTTGCTTGGCCTTATAATCGGCATAGCAAGCGGCGTTGGCGGCGGCGGTCAGGCCGGAAAACGCGAGCGAAAGGAGCAGGGTGCGTGTCATGGGCCAAATTTGCCTGTGGGAGCGTTGTTATTCAATAGCGCCGTCGCAAACAGCGCCTGTCAGGTGATAGCAGAGGGCCGTTATTGAGAGACATGGGGCCAAGCGCTCAAATCTTCCTCATCCAAACGGGCCAACGCAGGCCCTGCACAACACATGAGGATATACACATGTTCAAGACAATCGCCGCCGGAGCCCTTGCAGGAACAATCGCACTTACCGGGCTTGTAGCTCCCACGCCTGTTAAGGCTGCTGATAGCGAAGATATTGCACGGCTGCTTTTTGGCGCCTTGGTGATTTATGGTTTGTCTGAAGCGGCGGACAATCGCAGCGATCGCCAAGTTGTCACTCCGCGCCCACAGCCCAAACCGCCGAAGCATCGCGATGATCGCATCAGCAAGCGGAAGGTGTTGCCAGCCCATTGCGTGCTGACGCATCGCTTGCCTAGCGGGAAAGTGCGGGCGGTGATGGGCAACCGCTGCCTTAAGCGGAATTTTGGCCGATACGATCGGTTGCCTGCCAACTGCTACCGCCAGTTCAACACTGTGAAAGGTACGCGGGTTGGCTGGGGCCGCCAATGCCTGCGGGATGCCGGATACTCCTGGTAAAATCCGGGAGCGAGCAGCCCCGAACGGTATCTCATACATACCCGAGCGGGGAGACGGGGAGGGCGGACATGGGTGCCCTCCCCGTTTATTTGCGTCAAAGCTGCGGTATGGTTCTTAGGGAACGTCGGTTCCCTGAGCTTCGCGAAGCGCAAGGACCTGCAGGTCCGTGGCATCCGGCGATTGCCCGGCCGCCGTTAGCATCGCATGGACTTGGCCGCGGTGATGTGTCTGATGATTGAACATATGCAGAAGGTTAAAGCCGACAGTTGTTTGAACTGTGTCTGGCCCACGCTGCCATGTGACGGCCCGGCCCATATCCGCATCAGACAGGCCTTTGGCCAAATCGATGATCGTCTTATCTAGCTCTATCCGTGCTGTGCAATACGCGGACCATTCATGCGGCGTTGCCGTATAGGGGTGTTGCGCTCCGATCTCCGCAGCAAGGCTTTTATCAGATGCCAATCGCGCAAGCCAAACGCGGTCATCCCACAGAATATGATTCAGCGTTTCCGCAATAGACCGGAAATAAGCGCCGCGATCGCGCCAGCGTTCGGCATCGTCCAATTCCTTGGCGGCGCTCATGAGCGAATGATTTTGCCACGCGTTGTAGCGTGCAATGTATGTGCAGTATCTGGTGTCATACCTATCGGCCCCAATCAGCGGTAGCTTGGAGCCTCACGTGTCAGCGAACAAGCCCTTTGCGGTTGAAGCGATGCGCCGTGTCGGGTCAGGTGCTGGAATGAAAACTGTACCTGACTTTTCTTTTGAATCGGACGCGCTGGGCAAAGGCGTGCCCTTGGTTTGTGGTGTTGATGAAGCTGGGCGAGGACCGCTTGCCGGGCCTGTGTCGGCGGCGGCTGTGGTTTTGAACCCGCAGGACATTCCCGAGGGCCTGAATGACAGCAAGGCATTGAGCCATAAACGCCGCGAGGCGGTTTACGCTCAGATCATGGAACGCGCATTTGTAAGCTATGCAGAGTCGAGCGTGGAGGAGATTGATGACATCAATATCTTGCGTGCGTCGCATCTTGCGATGGAGCGTGCGGTTGCGGGGCTTGCGACCCTTCCTGCGCTCGCCTTGATAGATGGCAATATGATACCGCAGAATTTGCCCTGTCCGGGACAGGCAATCGTGAAGGGAGACGCCCGATCTTTGTCCATCGCGGCGGCTTCGATTGTGGCCAAAGTTCGGCGGGATCGTGTCATGCTGGATTTAGCGCAACAGCATCCCGGCTATGGCTGGGAGACCAACAAGGGATATCCTTCAAAAAGCCACATTTCATCCCTACAAAATCTAGGTGTGACCCCACACCATAGGAGATCGTTTAGACCCGTATACCAAATATTGTGGCAAGAAAAATAGCTAAGACATTGATTCAAAATAGTTTTTGACACCGAATCGTGTCTGACTCATCCTGAGACCAAGCAACGAGCCCCCATAAGAGGGGCCGGGCAGAGGATGACCGGGGTTTCCCCGAAACGAGGCAGTGATATGAAAAATACCAAAGGCGCCGAGGCGCTTCCTTTGGACAGCATCCTTGCGGGTGATTGTATCGACGTGATGAACGCGCTTCCCGAAGCGTCAGTCGATCTCATCTTTGCAGACCCACCCTATAACCTGCAACTGCGGGGCGATCTGCATCGCCCTGACAATAGCAAGGTTGATGCGGTGGATGATCACTGGGACCAGTTCAGCAGTTTTGCCGCCTATGACCGATTTACCCAAGACTGGCTTAAGGCGGCGCGCCGATTGCTCAAACCCCACGGGGCAATTTGGGTGATCGGTAGCTATCATAACATCTTTCGCGTTGGCACAGCATTGCAGGATGCCGGCTACTGGGTGTTGAACGATGTGGTGTGGCGTAAGTCGAACCCGATGCCGAATTTTCGGGGTAAGCGCTTTACAAATGCGCATGAGACGATGATCTGGGCGTCTCGGGGCGAAGGGGCGAAGTACACGTTCAACTATGAAGCGCTCAAAGCGCTGAACGAGGGTGTTCAAATGCGCAGCGATTGGGTGCTGCCGATTTGCACGGGCCATGAGCGTCTTAAAGATGCCAAGGGTGACAAAGCGCACCCCACCCAAAAGCCAGAGAGCCTGCTGCACCGTGTGCTGCTGGGCACGACAAACGAAGGCGACGTTGTGCTTGATCCGTTCTTTGGCACCGGCACAACAGGCGCCGTGGCCAAGATGCTTGGCCGCCATTTCATCGGGATCGAGCGCGAAGAGGGATATCGTGAGGTGGCCGGGCGCCGGATCGGCGATGTCCGCAAATTTGACACAGACGCTTTGAAAACCACACGGCCTAAGCGGTCCGAGCCACGGGTGCCTTTTGGCCAGCTTGTGGAACGCGGCATGCTGCGTCCCGGTGAAGTGCTGACGGGTCCACGCGGCCAAACGGCTAAGGTACGGGCAGATGGCACGTTGGTTGCTGGCAAAGCGCACGGGTCCATCCATCAGGTGGGTGCCGCGCTGGAAGGGGCACCGTCCTGCAACGGTTGGGCCTATTGGAATTTCAAGAAAGACGGGCAGGAGGTCTCGATTGACCTGCTGCGCCAACAGATCCGTTCGGAGATGCAAGCACGCCCCAACTAGGGGTCTTCGAACGCAAAAAGCTACCGCCGGTGCCTGCGGCCTGACGTAGGCATCAACTTTGCCCCGCCTCCCTTGTGGATGGCGGGGCCTTTTTTTTGACCTTAAGATTGACCATTGAGCGATTGCCGCGCCTTCAGGCGAAGGAAATGGCTGTGTGAATCGTATAACCCTTAACAATGACGGAGGGAGCGATGAAGGCAATTTTTCTTGTGGCTGCAATCCTAGGGGGGCTTTACGCGCAAGCGGCAGAGCCTGAAATGCACACCAACACCGCCCCTGTGATAATCGAAGCTGCGTCTTAGACCCAACGGGGTTTTGCCTCTAAGCCAAACAGCTACCGCGGCAGCGGATTCGTTGCATTGGAATAGGGCTGCCAATCCGTGATGTCTGGGTAATACGTCTTGCGCCATGCCCGCACTCGGGGGTTCATCGCGCGGCGCCACAAAGGCGGGACCATCGCAAGCATGGTCATCAGCGGGTAGCCATAGGGCAATTGCGGCGCGTCCTCTTCGGTATGGGTCTGAAGCAAGGGAAAGCGCCGATCCGGTTTATAATGGTGGTCCGAATGTCTTTGCAGATTGATAAGCAACCAGTTCGAAACTTTGTGCGATGCGTTCCAGGAATGGCGCGGCAGCACGTGTTCGTATTTACCCTCGCCCAGATGTTTGCGGGTTAGACCATAATGTTCGATGTAGTTGACCAGCTCTAGCTGCCAGATCGCGACACCTGCTTGCAACAGGAACAAGCCAACACCTGCAAAGCCACCGATGAGGAAAGCAAGCAATAGGAACGCAGCTTGTAGCGCCCAATACCGCCAGAACGGGTTAGATTGATCCGTCCAAGGCAATTTTTTGCGCCCGAGCATCGTCTTTTCCGCGTTGAACGCCGAAAGCCAGCATTGCTTAAGCACGCGCGGGAAGAACCGATGGAAGCCTTCATTGTAACGGGCAGTCACGGGATCGCGCGGTGTTCCAACATAGCGGTGATGGACCAACAGATGCTCAGACCGGAAATGCGAATATAGCACCATTGCCAATAGCAGATCGCCCATCCAGCGCTCAAGCTTTGGTTTTTGGTGCATTAGCTCGTGCGAATAGTTGATCCCGATTGTTCCGGTGATTACGCCCATCCCAAAGAAAAGCCCCAACTTCTCCCATCCGTTTAACGTGCCAGACCAGCTTACATAGGCCAGCAGGCCAAAGAGGGTCACGAATTGAACAGGAGCCCAGATGATTGTGATAAGCGTGTACCAATAGACTTGCGCATCATTCGCCTGCGGGTCCGCATTGGACATATCAAGTCCAGCAAATGCATCGATAACTGAGAACAAATACCACGTGCAGACCGGCAACAGGAGCACCGTCCAGCCCCCCGTAACCGCGCCAAATACTGCAATGGGCGGCAGCGCAAGCGATAGCCAAAAAGGCAGCGCATGAGCAAAGCTCAGCCTTGCAGAGCTATTTGTAAGGTCAGCCATTGTTTTGGTCTTTCGCGGATCGGTTCAGATGACTTTCGGTCAGATCATAGACCTTTCGCATGACTGTGGGCAAATCCGATGGCCGGAATTGCGGGTGCAAAAGGAAATGACCCCGCGTCGGGGTGGCTTCAATTGGGACATCCGCGCGCGCGATCCTGAGGACAAGGTGGAAATGCGTGAACGTGTGGCGCGCTTCGGCGTCCAAAACCTCCCAATCTGCGCTCAGGGGTGGCGCAGGGGCAGGAGCTTCCCCCCAGTCAGTTCCGGGCCAACCCAGCATGCCGCCCAAAAGCCCTTTGTCGGGCCGGGTTTCCAGCAAAAGCGCACCATCTGAGCGCTGCACCACATACGCCGTGCCGTGCCGCGTGGGTTTGGGTTTCTTCGGAGTTTTCTTGGGCAACTCCGCAGCCGTGCCGCGTGCACGGGCGGCGCATTGCTCGCGAAGGGGGCAGATGCCACAAGCCGGATTGCGCGGTGTGCAGATTGTTGCGCCCAGATCCATCACTGCTTGTGCATAATCGCCCGGGCGGGTGTCTGGTGTGTAGCGTTCGGCAAGCTGTGTCAGCTCAGCCTTGGATTTGGGAAGTGGCGCGTGAACGTTATGCAAACGGGCCATTACCCGCTCCACATTGCCATCCACAACGGTGGCCACCTTATCGAATGCGATCGCTGCGATGGCCGAGGCGGTATAGGGCCCGATACCGGGCAAAGACAGCAAAGCCTCGCGATTGCTTGGAAACTGGCCGTCGTGCTTGGCCACCACCACACGCGCGCATTTCAGTAAATTGCGCGCACGGGCGTAGTAGCCTAGCCCGGCCCATGCCGCCATCACATCAGCATCATCAGCGGCGGCAAGTGCATGAACTGTGGGCCAGATCTGAGTGAACTTACGGTGATAGTCGCGCACGGCTGCGACCGTAGTTTGTTGCAGCATGACTTCGGATAACCAAACGGCATACGGGTCTGGCAGCTGGCCTGCTGCACGGTCTCTCGGGCCAACACGCCAGGGCATCACGCGTGCATTGCGATCGTACCAGCCCAACAGCTGGGCGCTTATGATGACATCTTCACGCAAATGTTTGTATTCCGTGCCCCAATCTGTGAGGACATTGGCGCGTTGGCAAGGTAACTTGCTCGTGAATGATACAAAGGTTCCAAGGCTGTCCAACGCGATGTCCAATACAGGCACATATCATCGAAGGGCCAAAGGTCCACGCCGCGTGTCCCATTTGCTGGAGCGGCGTATCCGCACGGCGAGCGAAGCGCGCGGTTTTGCGGTGACGCGACTGTTGACCCATTGGGCCGAGATTGTAGGCGAAGAAACTGCCCGCGTGGCCCGGCCCGTGAATGTGAGCTATTCCAAGGGTGGATTTGGCGCGACGCTGACGGTCCTTACCACGTCGGCTCAGGCGCCGATGCTTCAGATGCAGTTGCCGCAGATCCAAGAGCGCGTGAATGCATGCTACGGGCACCGCGCGATTTCGCGAATTCGGATTACTCAAACAGCACCGACCGGCTTTGCCGAAGGGCAGGCGCAGTTCGCGCCCGCACCAACTCCTGAACCGCGCCCCGATCCTGCGATCAAGGCCCGTGCGGCTGAGGCGGCGGGTAATGTGGAAAACGAAAGCCTTCGCGAAGCTCTTGCCGCGCTGGGCGAGAATGTAATGAGATCTTCTAAAAGGACGTCCTAAGATGAATCGTATGATCCCTATCCTTGTGGCCGCTGCCGTTCTAATCGGTGGCGCTGCATATTTCATGATGCCGCAATCGGGCAGCCAGTTGCCACAGCTTGGCGCGGCCAATGCGCAAACCGTCGAGAATGTCGATGAGCTTGGCATCATTGATATGGTGATGGGTGAAGAGAGCGCCCCTGTGGAGATTGTTGAATACGCATCCTACACCTGCCCCCATTGCCGCCGCTTTCACGAAGATACATTTAAGGAGCTGAAGGCCGAATATATCGACACAGGCAAGGTCAAGTTCATCTATCGTGAAGTTTATTTTGATCGTTTCGGTCTATGGGCATCGCTGGTTGCGCGCTGCGGTGGTGAAGCCCGGTTCTTTGGCATCACGGACCTAATATATGAACAGCAATCGGTTTGGACCCAAGGTGCACCTGCTGATATCGCAGCCAACTTGCGCCGTTTGGGCAAAACGGCCGGCTTGAATGATGCAGAGCTGGATGCGTGTTTCTCGGATGGTGCAAAAGCGCAAAACCTTGTCTCATGGTATGAGGCAAATGCCGCAGCGGATCAGGTTCAATCCACACCGTCTTTTCTGATCAACGGGCAAAAATATGCCAACATGAGCATGGCTGAATTCCGCCGGGTCATCGACGCGGCACTCTAATCCAAAGCACATGAGAAAATGAGCGGGGCCCGGTGGAAAAACCGGGCCCTTTTTTCATGTGCGTACAGGGGTGATGATGGGCGCTTCGTTTACGCTATCGCCTCAATGCGTCCAAAGCCCGGTTCAGCGCCGTCTTGTCGTTTATTGTGAGGCGTACGGGCAGCGTAACAACCCGTGCCCGGAAACTATCTGGCAGGCGTACGGCGTCTTTTTCCGTTGTCACCAGCTGTGCGCCGAGCGTTTGCGCCTCGATCTCAAGTCTCTTCATTAACGCATCTGTCAAAGGCTGGTGGTCGCTCAGGGCTTCGGCGCGCAGAACGTTGGCGCCAAGTCCACGCAGAGTGGCAAAGAACTTCTCCGGGTGGCCAATCCCCGCAAACGCCAGTGCGCGCATACCCTCCCACGGCATGCCCGTGGGCAAAGGCTCCAACGCGCCTTGCACATGGGGCTGGTGCAAAAGCACGCCCCAGTCTTTGCTAAATCGCGATTGTGCGGCGCTTGTGCCAATGCTTAGCACAAGATCAGCCCGCTTTAACCCAGCTTGAGGCGGCTCGCGAAGCGGCCCGGCGGGAAGTACCTTGCCATTGCCAAACCCGCGATGGGCATCCACCACAACGATTGCGAGATCTTTGGGCAGATCCGGGTTTTGAAACCCGTCATCGAGTATGATGTGGGTTGCGCCCGTATCGACGGCCATGCGCGCGCCCTTTGCCCGATCGCGCGCTACGATCACTGGGGCAAATGCGGCCAGCAATAGTGGCTCATCTCCAACGTCACTTGCTTTGTGGGCGGTTGGTTCAACCTGCAGCGGTCCTTCGAGCTGGCCACCATACCCGCGGGAAAGCATAACAGGCCGGTGCCCTTGCGCCGTAAGGTGCTCACATAACAAAATGGCGGTGGGTGTTTTGCCCGTGCCGCCCGCGTTTATGTTGCCCACGCAGATCACAGGCACAGGCGGGCGAAACTTGGGTTGCCGCCTGACACGCCGTGCTGTCAGTATACCGTAAAGCGCTCCTATTGGTGCCAGCAATGTTGACCAAACACCCGGAGGCTCAAACCAAAACCTTCGTGCCCGCATCAGGAGGCCGCCACGGTTGAAAGAGCGGACCGAATAAGCGAGATGACCCGATCTGTCACCGCTGCACCAGAAGAGCAAACATCCCAAGCTGCATGAGCTAGCTTCGCACTTTGATCCGGGGCGGAAAGATCCGAAAGCGCACGCCCCAGATCCAAAGGCGTATCAAGCTGGCATGAACCCTGAGCGGCGCTTAGCCGATCAAAACTTGCAGTGTGGTTCCGAAATTGAGGGCCATGAACAACGGCAGACCCAAGAGCCGCCGGCTCAAATGGGTGGCGGCAAGGTTCACCCGAAAGGGTGCCGCCAAGATAGGTGATCGGGGCAAGCCGATACCAAAGCCCATGCTCCCCCGGCAAATCCGCGATGAGAATTTGGTCTTCGGCATCTATCGTTCCGGTTTCGGACCAAATGGCCGTGCGATACCCCAATGCGCGAGCGCGTTCTGCCATGTCTGCTGCCGCTGTCAGATCAGCAGGCGCGGCAACCAAAAGGAACCGATGTGCGCGTCGCAGGGCGGCGGCATGTGCCTCAAGAGCTACGGTCAGTTCCACCTCGGGAAGATCAGCGGCAAACCAAAGAGGGCGGGTGGCCAGCGCAACCGCAAGGTCTTCACGGTCTTGCTCATTGTATGGTGGGGCCATCGCGCCTTCTTCTAATGCGCCCGTAATTTCGATCAGCCACGGTTGCGCACCTTGTGCCTTGAGCCTTTCGGCGGCTTGCGCATCCGGGGCTAAGAACCTGTCAAACCGGCGTAGCATCGTGCGGTTGCGCATCCGTGCCCAAAGCATCTTGCCCTGATTTATGTCGGCGGCTCCTGCCTCTAGAAAATACAGCGGGACATGCAGGGCAGATAATTCCGCCAACATCTGCGGCCGCAAGTCACCGCGCACCCAAAGGGCCACGTCCGGAGACCAACGCGCAAGAAAAGCAGCGATTTCAGATCGGCGATCCTGTGGTGCATGGGCATAGATCACGGCACCGTTTTCAGGTTCTGCGGGGACAGATGGGGCGGTAATGAGAACCGAAAGGTCCGGGTCGGCGTGTTCAAGCCTTCGGGCCAAAGCCTCAACAGGTGCCAGTGCACCCTCAGACAGCACATTGAACCAAACCAAGCGCCCCGCAGGGCGCAAAGGCGCGGCCTTAGCCAAGCTCTTCGGTGGAGGACGCTGCGGCTTCCTCATCCCTCAGGCGGTGAAGATGAGCGATGAAGTAACGCATATGCGCGTTATCAACGGTCCGCTGGGCTTCAGACTTCCACGCATTATAGGCGGTGTCATAGCTAGGAAAGATGCCCACAATATGCAGGTCATTGACATCCTTAAAGACGTTTTTAGCCGGATCAACAAGCTCGCCTCCGAAAACAAGGTGCAGGCGTTGGGTCATAAAGTCGGTTCCTTGAGAGGTATATTTGATTGCGCGCAGCCTACGCACAGACGATGCCGCGTCAAGCGGCACCCGAGAGCTTTGGACCATGCGCCATCAGAGTATCGACAAGCTGCGGCGCGCCTGCGATCAGCCCGGGAAGCGCCGCTGAAGGGGTGTTGAACTTTGGCGTGCCAATGGTTGTGCGGGCCGTGCCTCCCGCCTCTTCAACGAGAAGTGTGCCCGCGGCGATATCCCATTCCCACGTTTCACGGAGCGTAAGCATTGCGCCAAAACGACCCTCCGCAACTGCTGCTAGCCGGTAGGCCAGCGACGATCGGAATGTTTGCTGAATGGTTGGCGGGTCTGCGCGCCAGAACTCGGGCCTGAGATTGACCTTGGAAGACAGAACTTCCGTCTTATCCAGCGATGCGGACACAGCAACGCACATTGGCGCGCCATTACATGTTGCACCTTTGCCGCGTGCGGCGGCATATGTCAGACCGCGCGCAGGCAGCAAAACAACGGCCGCCGTCACAATGCCGCCGCGCGCAACGGCAAGGCTATGCGCCCATGTTTGCGACCCTTCAATGAAAGACCGCGTGCCATCAATCGGGTCGATGATGAACACATGCTCGCAGGTCAGCCGGTCGGTTGTGTCTTCGGTCTCTTCAGATAGCCAACCATAGTCCGGACGGGCCTTAAGAAGCCGGGCGCGCAGCATGGCATCCACGGCAAGATCCGCTTCTGTGACCGGTCCGGCACTGCCGCCCTTGTCCCATACCTCTGGTTCCTCGCGGAAATGGCGCATGGCAATGTCACCCGCGGCGCGGGCGGCTTCCAACAAAAGCGTCAGATCATCACTAGGCGCCGGCAAGCGTCATCCCTTCGACCAAAAGCGAAGGCACAACGCGGCTAAGGTGCGTGCGTGCGTCATTGGCGGGCGTCATCTGGCGCATCATATCGCGCAAGTTGCCTGCAACCGTACATTCATTGACAGGATAGCAGATCTCACCGTTTTCGATCCAAAAGCCAGCTGCCCCGCGGGAATAATCGCCCGTGTTTGGATTGATCGTCATCCCGATCATAGACGTGATCAAAAGCCCAGTGCCCATATCGCGGATCAGGTCTGCGCGGCTTTGGCTGCCTTGGGTCAGCGCGATATTGGTCACAGAGGGTGATGGTCCACCATGTGTCCCACGTGAAGCGTTGGCGGTGCTGTCCCGCCCTAGTTTACGCGCTGTGCCCAGATCGGTCACAAAGCCTTTAAGCCGCCCATTTTCCACCCAGTGCCGGACCTGTGTTGGCAAGCCTTCGGCATCAAACAAACGCGACCCGAGCATCCGTTTGCGGTGTGGGTCTTCTGTGATCGAGAGCGTTTCAGGCAAGATCAACTCACCCTCGCTATCGCGCAAGAATGACGCCCCGCGCGCAACGGCGGCGCCATTGATCGCGCTAAGCACATGCCCAACAAGGCTGCTCGAGATGCGCTCGTCATAGAGCACGGGAAATGCACCTGTAGGCGGTTTGCGAGCGCCTGCACGCTCCACTGCGCGGGTCCCTGCGGCCCGCCCAATGTCTTCTGAGCTGCGCATGTCGGAGCGGTAGACGCGGGTATCGCCGTCATAATCCCGCTCCATCTGCGTACCTTCGCCGCTGATTGCAACACAAGACAGAGAGGACGCCGTGCGCCGGAGGGTTGCCCCGAACCCGTTTGAAGCCGCCAGCCGCACCTCTTGTTGAGAAAAGCTTGCGTCAGCCGCCTGCGTTTGGGCAACACCGGCAACACCCAATGCTGCCGCCTCTGCTTCTGCCGCTGCTGCTTGAAGGGCCGCCGGATCTGGTTCATCGGCTGGGTCATACAAATCTAGTGCGGCAATATCTGTCGTCGCTGCGAGTTGGGTAACATCGGCGAGCCCAAGGCTTGGATCTTCTGGCGCCTCGCGCGCCATCGCCAAGGCCCTCTCCGCCATTTCACGCAGGGTTTCTGGCGTCGTGTCAGAGACAGATACAATAGCCTGTCTTTGGCCCAGCAGCACCCGCAGGGACAGATCAATACCCTCTTCACGGGTTGCTTCTTCCAATGCACCTCCGCGGACATTTATTGATACGGACGTTCCGGCAACAGCCATCACATCCGCTGCTTCTGCGCCTGCCGCCAAAGCGCCGTCCAGCGTGGCAGAAACAAGATCCGTAAGGTCGGTCTGGGTCATCGATTGGGTCCTTTCCGCTTAGCGGCTCCCTATTCAGGTAATCCGGCGGCAAGAAATGAACAAGGCCCGCGCCCCTTCCATTCCAAGTCAGACCCGTGCCAGATGACATAAAGCGCAATGCGAAAGGCTCTCTCAATGATCGAAACCCACACAGGGCAAGGCCTAACGACCGTCACGCTGAACCGTCCGGACAAAGCCAATGCATTGACAGAGGAAATGCTCGATGCGCTGGCAACTGCCGTGGGTGACAGCACGTCTCAGGTGCTTATCCTGACGGGGGCAGGCAAGGTCTTTAGCGCTGGTGCCGATCTTGATGCGGCCCGCGCCGGTTTGGCCACATCGCCTCTTTGGGAGCGCCTCTCAGGTGCGATCGCTGGCTATAATGGGCTGACCATCGCCGCCCTGAATGGCACAGCAGCGGGCGGTGCAATGGGGATGGTCTTAGCTTGTGATCTGCGTGTGGCGACCGAAGGTGCAAAATTCTTTTACCCTGTCATGAAGCTTGGTTTTCGCCCGCAACCGTCAGACCCCGCACGCATGACTGCACTTGTGGGGCCCGCGCGCGCCAAACGCATTTTCCTAACGGGTGAGCGTATTGATGCCGCAGCGGCGCACCAGTGGGGTCTTGTGGATCACCTTTGCGCGCCGGGCACTGCCGTTGAGACGGCCAAGACAACAGCAGCGGATGCATTGGCCGCAACGCCTGCCCACGTCGCGGCCCTGAAATCCCTGCATCCCCTTCAATGATCCACTCACGCCGGGGTTCATGAGGGGCTCGCCGCTCACGAAACTCTGCGTAGCAGTTCGGTCGCGCGAAGCGCGCCCCCTTTTGTTCAAGCCGCAAGGCGTAGAAGGGAGGCGGGCGGGCCACCATTAGATTGGCATTGTAACTTTAGCGCTTTCGTTTGTGCACGTGTGACATGAATTCTGGCGGACGCTTAGCCACCCATGCTACAAGTTTTGCCAAACGGGGATGGCGTCTAAGCGCTACTGCCGTCGCGCATTCGCGCGCCAGTTCTGCCTCCGTCAGCGAAGCACGCACCACTTTATGGCAGATATGCGGCCTTATGTATCAAGCGCACCAAGCCTTTACCTTTGTGCGTTAGCGGGTGACAAATGAGCACTCACTATTGTGCTCCGCTTATGGATGAAAATGGTGTTTCATTAGTATTCAATCTTGATCTTTCGCAGCCTGTTTAAATCCTCAATCTCGTTTCTGCATTTGCAGGATTGGGCGGGCAATTTGAACGTCACATCAAAGACGAACACCCGGACCTTGATGGCGAGGTAAAGGTTTACGTCAAAGAGGTGCGCAAAGGCTCAATTGAAGCCGAGTTAATCCCGCTGGCCTACAACACGATAATAACAGTGATGGACCACCATCAAATAGAG
>CALKJA010000148.1 GCA_937995865.1 uncultured Paracoccaceae bacterium
GGCGCAAGTTCACTATGGTGGAGCCGCAAATGGGCGGCTGGGGTGCCACCGACAACCGCGACGGCCTCAGTGCAATGTTCTCGCCCAATCATGGCAACACCTTCAATTGCCCTGTTGAAATCTGCGAAGCCCGCTATGGGCTGAACGTCGTGCAAAAAGGGCTTGCTGAGCGGCCAAAAAATCCCGCTGGTCACACAGGCGGACACGGTGTCAGCGTGACCTACGAAGCGCGCGCGCCAGCTAGCCTTTCGGTCGGTTACACCCGCGCAAAGATACCTGTATGGTCACTGAATGACCAACAATCCGGCGGGACAAATGCCATGACGATCCAACGTGTATCGGGAACTAAGGAAGACCATCTATTCGCGAGTGGCTTAACCTTACAATCTGGTGAGTTGGTCCTAATTAACACAGCAAATGGAGGTAACGCATAGCAAGAATTCGCTTTCTTACGTGGACTTTAGTTCACCAAATGTTGAAATTGGCTCATTTGCGTCCTTTGCCGCGATCTAGTGGAACCGCTGCTTTCGTGACATATGAGGTAAAAACGACCCTTTCTGCGGCACTTTTCTCGACGCAGCTAAGTTATTGATTCCTATTACACTGGACCGCCGCAAAAACCTCGTGCAAAAAAATCTATGAAAATAGGCTATGCAAGGGCGTCAATAGAGGAACAGAACCTTGATCTACAGATTGAGGCGCTAACGGAAGCCGGGTGCAACCGTATCATAACCGATCAAGCGAAGAGCAGCGCAACGGAAACCGAAAGCCGCTCCGGATTTTCTAGAGCAATGGAACTGCTTGGCGATGGCAATCTTCTTGTAGTCTGAAAGCTAGACAGGGTAGGGCGGTCTATCGCTGACCTCTTTCATCTTCGCGGAAACTGATTTGAATGAAACCCGCAAGGGCTATTTTGACCTTGCTTTCCTTTCAAGCGCAGCAATCGACGCACCAATTAGAACGAGCGGTAACGCGAGCAGAAAACTGGTTGCGAGCTGCAGTCTAAAGATTAGCAAATCTGCAAGGACAGGCCACAGAAGGGCGACATACTCGAACGGTGCTAGTCTAGATGCTTCGGTGTAACTGAACGAGAGTGTCATCGCGATATGCGCGAACCCACCGAAGAGGCCTGCGAGCACCAACAACAGAACCGTTTGCGCGTCAGGGAATGCCCAGCCCCATGGCAGCGTCAGTATTCCACCGGCCATGGACGCGACCACGAAGTAAAAGGCGATGGCACCGGGGCTTTCGGTCCGGGTCAAGCTGCGGACCATGATCAACGCGAAGGCGGTCAGTAGCGCCGTCAGAAGCCCAAGACTGATCCCGAGCAATCGCTGCGCATCGACCGTGCCGCCGCCAATGTCAGGCCAGACCAGGACAAGAACGCCCGCCAGCCCGAAGGCGAGCCCGAGCACGCGCCATCTCGTGAGCCGTTCGGACAGGACCACGACTGCGGTGATCGCTGTCAGGACGGGCGCGAGTTGGGCGAGCAGGACCGCCTCGGCCAAAGGCAGCAGTGCTACTGAAGCGAACGACGTAAACATCGCCGCCGCTCCGAAGAACGACCGCACCAGATGGCCGATGGGGCGTTTGGTGCGAAGACCGCCAGGAAGTTCATGGCGCACCATCAGGAAAATCACGAGTGGAATAAGCGCAAAGAAGGATCGGAAGAATACGATCTGACCAAGCGGAGCTGCATCGCTCAAGGCCTTTACGCAGACGACCATGCCGGTAAACAAGACACCCGACAGAATGCGCAATGCGATCCCGAGCGTTGGGTTATCGGGCCGTGTCACGTCTTTGCATCCTGCTCGGCGAGCGCATCCCGCAGGGCATCACCCGCGAGATTGATCGTAAGAACTGAGATAACGACACACAGCCCCGGCCAGATCATCTGCAAAGGCGTTGAACGCATATGGATCCGAGCATCCAGGAGCATCGTTCCCCACTCAGGCATAGGGGGCTGCACACCGAACCCCAAAAACCCAAGTGTGGAAATACCCAAGATCGCCCTAGCAAGCATTCCGCTCCAGACGACGATCAGCGACGGCAACAAAGACGGCAGATAATGCCAGCGCGCAATAGCAAGCGGCGAAAGGCCGGCAAGCCGCGCTCGTATAACGTACCCCCTGTTGCTGACGGACAGACCAATGCCGCGGGCCACGCGAGCATAACGCATCCAGCCTGTCAAAGTGAGAGCGAAGATCAACGAGGCGGTGCTCGCACCCAAGACGCCCGCAATCACCACAGCAGCGATAAGCTCTGGAAATGCCAGGAACGTGTCCGTTGCGCGCATGGCAATCCAGTCGGCCACCCGGCCACCCTGAGCCGCGATCAGACCGATGGCTGTGCCGATGATCAGTCCCAGAAGTGACACAATGAAAGCCAGACCAAGCGACCAGCGTGCGCCATGCAGAAGCCGCGAGAGGATGTCACGGCCAAGTGCATCCGTGCCCAGAAGCCATTCCTCACCCGGCGGTCGAAGCCGGTTCGGAATGTTGATGGCGGTTGGATCATGGGGCGCGAGCATCGGGCCGCACAGTGCAAGCAGCGCGAAAACGGCGACGAGAACATAAACGCTACGCATCGCGGCAACTCACTCTCGGATCAAGGCTGCGATAGATCAGATCGATAGCTAGGTTCACCACTACGAAGATGACGGCGGCGAGTAAGACGACTGCCTGCACCTTCGGGAAATCGCGGGCAAAGACGGCGTTTACGAGAAAACTCCCGAGACCGGGGCGCGCAAAGATCACCTCGACCACGACAAGGCCCTCCAGCAGGAAGGCGAGTTCCAGACCGAGCACGGTGACGACAGGCACGGCGGCATGGGGCGCGACGTGGTCGCGGGCAATATCGCGGCGCGCGACGCCCCGTCTGGTAAAGGCTGGCAGGAAAGGCTGTCCGCGCGCCTCCAAAATGCCCGAGCGGATAATGCGCGTGAGGGACGCCGCAACACCAAATCCAAGCGTCATGGCGGGCAAGATACTGTGTGTGGTCGTTTCGGCCCCCATGGCAGGCAACCAGCCAAGCTGTACGGCGAAAAGCAGGATAAGCAACAGCCCGAGCCAGAACGCAGGGATGGCAACCCCGACCGATGCGAGCGCAACGGCCCCACGATCCAGCCAGCTGCCGGGTCTGCGTGTGGCAATCAGGGCAAGTGGCACCGAGACGGCCAAACCGAGTGCCAAGCTGACAAGCGCTAGTGGAAACGTGTATGACATCGCCGTCACAAGGTCGGGCCAGACGTCTCGGCCATTGACGGACGACTGCCCGAAATCACCCTGCATAAGCGGGGCGAGCCAGGCCCAAAACGCCGTCCAGAACCCGTCGTCAAACCCGGACTCGGCGCGGATAAAACCCAGGACCTCTTTGGATACATTCTGGCCATAGCGCGCTTCTGCAATCGCCAAAGCAGGATCACCCGGTGCGTGCCACAATAGAGCGAATGTCGCCAAAGCCGCGCCGGTGAGAACGAACAAGGCGCGCAGCAAAAGCCCCGCAAAGACGCCAATCATGCGACACGCTCCAGTGCGCCAAGGGCGAAGGCGGCATCGCGGAGCGTGCGCCCATAGTCGGTCTGCGGTGCTGCGACAAAGGCTTGCGCGGTCGCTAACTCTTCGATCCGACCTGCGCGCAGCACAGCAATCTCATCCGCGAATGCAGCCGCGTATCCCAGATCATGTGTCACGATCAGCGCAGCAAACCCTTCCTGTTCCTGCATGTCTGCGATCAGGCGCGCAGTGTGTTTCTGCGTTACTGCATCCAGTGCAGACAGAGGTTCGTCAAACAGCACCAGTGGCGGGGCGGCGATGAGCGCGCGAAGAATACCCATGCGCTGTGCCTGTCCGATGGACACCTGATCCGGACGCCGCTCCAGAAGGTCGGGTTGAACTTCAAGAGCGCGGCAAAGCGTTGCCAAACGTTCTGCGTTCACTGCCAGCTTTTGAGCCACCAAAGGTTCCATGACAGAGCGCCACAGAGAAAGGCGCGGATTAAAGGCCGCGCGCGGTTCCTGCATGACAAGGGCAGGGCGGTACTGCGAGACCGGTGCGCCATTCCACGACACGCTACCCGCTGAGCATCGGACCAGCCCAAGGATTGCGTTGATGAGAGTGGACTTGCCCGCGCCGCTTTCCCCTACCACCGCCAAGGTGCATCGCGGTTTGAGTGAGAACGAGACCTCCCGGAGCGTCGTTGAAACGCCACGCCGCACAGAGATGTTGTCGACCGTCAGCACGGCAGTTCCAGCCAGTTCCGATGCGCGCAAAGGGCCTTGGCCGCTTGTGTTTTCGGTGCTGCAAGAAACAGTTGGGTCGTTGCATCCTCCACAATGCGGCCGGCATCCATCACCATCAATCGCGTGACCCGGCGTGCGGCAAGCCCCAGATCGTGCGTGATCAGCAGGAGCGCGGTTTGCCGGTCTTTCAGATAGTCATCAAGAAGATCCATTGTTCCCGCCGCGACCACCGGGTCAAGCGCGGACGTGGGTTCATCCATGACCAACAGGTCAGGCGTGCCGATCAAAGCCATGGCAATGACAAACCGCTGCTGCATCCCTCGGCTCCAGCCCCAGGGACGTTTGCGCAAATCGCCGCGCTCGATCTGAAGGGCTTTGAACAGCATCTCGGGGAGCGCATCGTCTGGGGCAGGGCTCAGAGCCCTTTCTGCTTCACGCCAATGAAACGCCATCGACCGCAACGGATCGAGCGCTTCATCCGGACTTTGGGGTACATGAGCCACACTGGACCCTTGCGCGCGCAACGCGTCCACCAGTTCATGTCCAAGCGTCGATTTGCCAGACCCTGAGCGACCTACAAGCCCGACGCGTTCGCCGGGCTCGAAGTCCACATTCGTGGGATGAAGTATGATCTGGCCCGAGCGCTCTGCACCAAGGCCGTGAACGTGAAGTGTCATTCAGCGAAGCGTGTCTCGTGTGTGATCCAGTAGGTCTCGGTCGGGTGCACCTGATAGCCGGTCAGACCGGCACGCGCCACAACAGCCTGGCTGACGTGGAAAACGGGGATCAGCGGGACGTCCGTGGCGATGATCTGCTGAACCTCATCGTAAATCCGCTCACGTTCAGCTTGTTCAAAAGTGGTCTGACCTTCGACCAGAAGGGCGTCCATCGCCGAATTGGAGTAGTTCCCGGCGTTTGAACCACCATCGCTGGCCAACAAAAAGCCCAGGATCGAGCCGGGATCGCCTTGTGGCAGCATGACCCAAGCCTGCAGGAACATGTCACCCTCACCAACTTTCAGCGCATCGTTGCTTGCGCCGTATTCACCCACGCGGACGGAGGCTGTGATACCGATCTGTTGCAGAAAGGCCTGCGTGATTTCGGCCGTTGGGGGCAACGCCGCGCGAGAGGAATACGTCAGAATCTCGATCTCAAGCGGTTCGCCATCAAGCATCCAGGTCCCGCCCTGCTTGACCGCTCCAGCCTCGGCCAGAAGCTCCTCCGCCCGCGTAGGATCATAGGTTGGCGCGATGCCGGCGGCCCAGCTTTTGCCCGCGGGGTAGATTGTGCCTGCGGGCACACCGCCAACGCCGGAAAGAACAGCCTCGACAATGCCATCCCGGTCAATCGCCAAAGATACCGCCTGCCGGATCAACGGGTTCGCCAGCGGACCTGACGTCGTGTTCATTGAGTAGAAGTAAAGCCGGGCGGTTGGTGCGGTGAAGCCCTGCGCACCCGTTTCCTGGATGCGTTCAAAATCGGTTTCGGGATAGTTGATCACCATATCCACATCACCGGCTTCAAAAGCCAGTGAGGCTGTAGCCGGATCAGGTGAGGCGACAACCCGCACCTCGTCAAAGCCGGGTTCACCCATACGATAGTTGGCGTTTGCCTCAACACGATACGACTGTTCGGGAACAGCCTCCCGGAAGATATAGGGGCCGGTTGCGTTGATCGGGAAAGCTTCCGACGGCGCGCCGAGAATGGCGACACCCGGATCAGACAGGCTCCATTGGAACGCCGCGTTGGGGCTGTTGGTCTCAAAGACCACAACGCGGTCGCCATCCGCAGACATGCCCGCCAGATCAAGCACACCGGCGATGCGTTTGTTGAAGGCAGGGTCGTTCTCATCCGAGATCGGCGCAATTGCATCAATGACCGCCTGTGCCGTCACGGGTGACCCATCATGAAACGTCAAACCGTCGCGCAAGGTCACGCGCCAGGTCGTCGGCGCGCTTTGCTCAATGCTCTCTGCCAAGCGCGGATAAAGGTTCAGATCGTAGTCGATGCCCATGAGCGTTTCCGTGACGCCGGTCTGGTTGGACATCCAGCCGTTGTAGCCCGCGCGCGGGTCCGGCACTTCGGCCTCAGGGCCAAACGTGACGGAAATGGTGAATGTGTCGTCCTGCGCGGCGGCAGGCAGGGATGTGCTGAGGGCGATGAGGGCAGCGACAGCAAGGCGAGTGAATATCGACATAAAGATTCCTTCAGAACTTCATTGGAAGATGGTTGGTGTTTGCGTAACGGTCACGCGCCAAGGTGCGGGCCTCGGCTTGCGACAAGACGGTGAGTGCTTCTTCGGAACTGAGACCTTTTGCACAGGCGCGGTTCCAAACCCGGCGAGCTGATGTGGGCGACCAAGGCAGCGTTGCTTGTGCCAGCCAATTTCGCAGTGGCTTAGGCAACGCATCATAGCTGCGCATCGGATCGGCCGTGCGACGTTTGCGATTAAGGGAGGTTGATCCGAGGTTGCGGGTCAAATGTCGTCCTCCGGGCTGTCTACCGCGTCCAGAACGAGAATCAGTCGTGTCTGTCCCGTTCCTTCGATGGGTGGCGAGCGGTGCAGCAGACCTGAAGCCGGTTTTTCGGGCCAAAGCGTGCCGCGTAATAGGATCGGTGCACCCGTTGCAACCGAGAAGACAAGCGCCGGGTCCTGGCCGCCGGTTGAAATCCCGTATTGAGTGCCTCGGCCACGATAGGTGCACACAAGTCGTGCTGTGATCGCGTCGATATGGAACTTGCGACAGGCATTTGTCGTGACGGCCTGAAGACGCAGCCGCAGATAGGGTGTATTCATCAATTCGGCGAAGATCTCGGCCAAAGTGCTCACATCACCGATGAGTTGATCGCGTTCGTCGTAGTCTGGTGTTTCTGCCACATCGCAAAGCGTTGTCACCGCAGTCGGGACGGCACTGGGACGAAAGACAATCCGTCCCTGCGGCAATAGGGAAGGATCGAGGGTGTCGATCCATTTCTGAAAAGTGGGCTCCGGTTGCCTACGCCAGATCGCGGCTGCGCAACCGGGCTGGAGAAATGCCTTGAGGTCTTCGGGCTTGTCCGCGACGGCTACACCAATTGCCGCGTTCCGAACCAAGGCTCGCGCCAGCGTCATGCCGCTTCTTCTTGCCGCCGCCATGCTGGAAACGAATCCGGATAGTCTGGCAGATCATCTGAACCGCTTGTTGCCGTTGCGGGGACCAAACAGGCATCCAGCCGCGCCTTTAGCGCAGGCCAATCGATACCTGCGCCGATAAAGACAATCTCTTGCCGTCGATCCCCCCAGGGTTCTTGCCAGTACTGCTGCATGTAGGCGCGGGCGCTTTCATGATCGGACCAATTCTCTTTCGGCACCGACACCCACCAGGTTCCCAGCGGCTTGACGCTCGATAAGGCTCCGGCAAGCGAGAACTCCGCCACACAACCGGGTCGCTTGGAAATCCAGAAATGCCCCTTGGCGCGGATCACGCCGGGCAAATCGCCGTTCAGTACGCTCAGTATCTTATCTGGAATGAACGGCAGCCGCGCGCGGTAGACAAAAGAGGCCACGCCATATTCCTCCGTTTCCGGCGTGTGGTCGGCGAAACCATAAAGCTCCTTGGCCCACATCAGGTGTTCGTGCGCTTTCTCAAAGTCAAACATGCCGGTATCAAGGATCGCTTCGGCAGCGACATCAGAATGGTCGGTTTCGATGATCTTGGCATCGGCATGCAGGCTGCGAATGATCTTGCGCGCAGCGTCCGTGCGTTCTGGCCCGGCATCGGTGATCTTATTCAGGATAACCATATTGGCGAATTCAATTTGCTCGACCAGCAGATTGACCAGCGTGCGGTCATCGTCTTCGACCATGGTCTCGCCACGGTCCTTCAGGAAATCGTGGCTGGAGTAGTCATTCAGCAGGTTCACCGCATCTACCACGGTCACCATCGTATCCAGCCGGGACACGTCAGACAGGCTGTCGCAAAACTCGTCGCGGAAGTCGAAAGTGGCAGCGACGGGAAGCGGCTCGGAAATCCCAGTGGGTTCAATCAGCAAATAGTCGAAGCGGCCTTCCGCCGCGAGCCTTCGCACCTCTTCCAACAGATCGTCGCGCAATGTGCAGCAGATGCAGCCGTTTGACATCTCGACCTGTGTCTCATCCGTGCGGCTCAGCTCCGTGTCTGCCCGCACGAGGTCAGCATCGATGTTCACTTCGGACATGTCGTGGACGATAACCGCAACCCGGCGACCTTCACGATTATTCAGAACCCGATTGAGGAGCGTAGTTTTTCCAGCGCCCAAGAAGCCTGAAAGGACGGTTACGGGCAGTCGTTGGTCTGTCATAAGGCGCTCCATAACTGATGCGATAGATCATGCAACTTACGCAGTTACTTTACTAATGCAACTGCAAAAGTTACGGGTATCGTTCCCTTGGAGAAAGATCGCGAATGAAGCGCAACTCTCGTCTTTCACTTGCTTTGCATACACTTGGGGCGGCACAAAAGCGTGACAGGTCCAGCACGATCCGGATCTTCTCTTCAGATGAATAGTGTTTGCGCGTGGCGCGTTTGATGTCTTTGACGATCTTCTCGCCGGGGCTTTTCGTTGTCTTTCTCATCGTCCACTCCTCAGTGGTTACGATGAGCCAAGAACACTCTCTTATCAAATAACGCTATTTGGACCCATAGCGGACCTCTGGGCCGCCAGATTGCTGCAAGAATGACGAATGGCAGCTTTCGGGATGCCGCACCGCAGCTTTAAAACCAAGCGCCAAGGTCCGCTAAGGGCCGTTGGCGATCGATCTTCGAATTTTCTTCTTGACCTTGAGTTACTCGAGGCAGGTAACGGATTGTTCGAAGGAGTAATTTATTATGCGCATCTCGGAGGCTGCGTCCCTGTCGGGGCTCAAGATAGATACGATCCGCTATTACGAAGCGGAGGGCCTCGTGCCCAATGTGGCGCGTGGATCTGACGGGCAGCGGCGTTTTTCGTTTGAAAACGTGGATTGGCTCACGCTGCTTTTCTGGCTGCGCGAAACTGGAATGCCGATGAAAGTGATGCAGCAGTTTGCGGCGCTTTACGCGCAAGGGGATGAGACCATCCCGGATCGCAAAGAGATATTGCTCGATCATTCCCGGCTTTTGGCCAAGCGCCGCCATGATCTTGATCGATGTGACGAAATACTCGCTAGAAAGCTCAAAATTTATGAGGAGTATTTTTCGTGAAGATCATTCTTGTTGGTGCCTCAGGCGATGTTGGGCGGGCTGCTTTTGACGAGCTTTCAAAGCGCCACGACGTCGTTCGTGTCGGCCGAAAGACTTGCGACCTGCGCGTCGACATCTCGGACCGCGGTTCAATCGAGGCCATGTATGAAGAGGTGGGAGACTTTGATGCACTGGTCTCGACCGCTGGCCATGTTCACTTTGCTCCGCTTTCTGAGCAGACCGAGGTGTCGCTGATGATGGGTCTTGAGAATAAAGTGATGGGACAAATCAATCTTGTCCTAGAGGGACTGAAGCGAATTTCAGGTAGCGGGTCCTTCACGTTGACCAGCGGCGTCCTAGATCGTGATCCGGTTGTCGCTGGCACGGGGGCTGCGCTGGCAAACGGTGCGCTGGCAGGTTTCGTGAAGGGTGCTGCGATCGAGATGCCGCCGAGGGTGCGGGTCAATGTGGTGAGCCCGGGACTACTTGATGTGTCGGAAAACCGCTACGGGACCTTGTTTCCCGGTCATGAACGCGTGTCGTCAGAGCGCGTCGGACGGGCCTTCGCTAAATGCGTTGAAGGGGCAATCAACGGTCAAGTCGTGATTGTAGAATGAGGGTCGCATATCTCATAGAGCCACCGTTCAATTACATTGCTGATGCAGGAGCCGTGACGGGCTGCGACATCGAAGTGGCGCGGTATGTCCTGGGCAAAATCGGCATAAATGAAGTCGAGTTTATTGAAACCGAGTTTGCCCAGCTTTTGCCTGGCCTTGCCCGAGACGATTGGCAAATGACTACAGGTCTTTTCGCGTCTCCCGACAGGCAAAGTATTGCTTTGTTCAGCAGACCGATCTGGGCTTTGCCTGACGGCCTACTTGTCCAAACGAAGGATGCACCGCGCCTTACTGGCTATCGAAGCGTCGCCAGTGTGGGGGGCTTAACGCTTGCGGTTATACGGGACCAAGTACAGCATATGACCGCCCTTGAACTGGGAGTGACACCCGACCAGTTTCGCGTATTCGAAACCTACTCAGACGCGGCGCAGGCGGTGCAGGACGGAACGGTTAGCGCTTTTGCCAGTGTCGCTCGAGCCCATCAAGGCTTTCTTCAGTTGGGCAAGGCTATAGGGCTCGAGATCGTCGACGTTCCGACACACGAAAAGACTCCAGCCTCTGGATGCTTCGCTTTTGCACGAGCTGCCACCGATCTTCGAGGCAGGGTTGATCAGGTGCTGAATACGTTCATCGGCGGGTCAAATCATCGCCGAATGATGAAAGCGTTCGGGTTTTTAGACTCCGATGTCGATCGTGTAGTTTGACCAGA
>CALKJA010000149.1 GCA_937995865.1 uncultured Paracoccaceae bacterium
GGCAAGAGCATAGAGCGTTTGCCAGTTCTGGATATCAAACAGATCAAGGGTAGAGCCGGTCATCATAGCCCTTGGGCTACATAGTCAAATGGCCTCATGCAACCTGCATCGGCGCATAGGATTGAAGCGTCTTCAAAAGCGCTGGGCGTCCACGCACATGTTTCAGGATCTCGGCCCTACTACCATCTTCAAAGTAAAGCCGCATTTGATGCTGCCCGTCATCCTCAATGCGAATGAGCCCAGAGAGATCAAATTGACGGGCCCTAAAGCCCCATGTCGGCACAGTCAGCAACGTTCCGTCTAGCTCGAGCTGATAGGTCCAAATATGCCCAAGATGCCACGCAATCAAAGCGCTAAAGCCAATGTAGCAGTGCCAGAAGTATTCTGTTGGGATTGGGGACATTTCTGGATTGTCGCCATATTGATTGAGCGCATACAGAAGCGTCATCGCAATGATCGACGTCATGACTCGAAGTCCGCTCGTGAGCGGCATGGTATTTCGTCCCAAAGTGGAGTGCGTTGGCCGTGCCGCACCTATTTCGGAAATTGGGTTGGTATTTAATGTGCCGCGTTTGCTCAAGCGGTCCATCGCAAGCCGCATACCCGGCGTACCAAAGCGGCGCAGAACAAAGGAAACCACAAAAGATAGCATGATGATGGCAAAAAGACTCGTCGATCCGGGCATAAGACCCTCCTACCTTGCGGCGTTAACGCATTTGTTTCTTTGACTCCCGGCATATATCTGGACTGAGACAACAATTTGGCAGCAGCCGGACACCACCATGACAGAGCACCAAAACACGACACACTTTGGTTATGAAACCGTACCTGAGCATGAAAAGGCCGGGCGCGTGCGCGGCGTCTTTTCTTCTGTCGCGTCAAAATATGATGTGATGAACGATGTGATGAGCATGGGCATCCACCGTGTGTGGAAGGATGCAATGATGGATTGGCTGGCCCCCCGGCCCGATCAACAGCTGCTGGACGTGGCTGGCGGCACGGGTGATATTGCATTTCGGTTTCTCAAACGTGCAGGACGCGGTCATGCGACAGTGCTGGACCTTACAGAGCCGATGTTGATCGAAGGTCGAAAGCGCGCTGAAGCTGAACAGATGGAAGCGAGTTTAGATTGGGTCGTGGGCGATGCGATGGCGCTGCCCTTTGAGGACAACAGCTTTGATGTCTACACGATCAGCTTTGGCATTCGGAACGTCACGCGCCCGCAAGAAGCCCTAAACGAAGCGTTCCGCGTGTTGCGGCCCGGTGGGCGCCTGATGGTGTTGGAATTCTCGCAATTGCCCAATCCCGCGATGCAGGCGGCGTATGATGCTTATTCGTTCAACGTAATCCCCCCAATGGGGCAGTTGATCGCCGGGGATCGTGATAGCTATCAGTATCTGGTTGAGAGCATTCGCAAGTTTCCTGACCAAGAGACGTTTCTTAGTATGGTCCAGACCGCAGGTTTTGAGAATGCAAAGTTCCGGAATCTGAGTATGGGGATCGCCTGCCTTCATTCCGGGTGGAAAATCTAGGTGCTTGGTGCGTACAATAAGCCCGCTTTCGCAAAGGCACTTTGAATGCGCGGCCCGCACAATATCTGGCGGTTGATCCGCACCGGCGCGACGCTGGAGCGAACAGGTGCGATGGGTGTCGTTCTTGAAACCATGGACGCGCCCGCGCCGCTGCGTCTTGTGGCGCGGATCTTGGCATGGCCGTTCCAATGGCTGGGTGACAAAGGTGACCCGCTGATGCCACCAGTGACCCGGGCTCTCACCGCCCTTGGACCAGCATACATTAAATTCGGGCAGATTCTTTCGACCCGGCCAGATGTGGTTGGCGATGAAATGGCGGTTCAGTTGCGCGTATTGCAAGACAAGCTACCGCCGTTCTCGATTGATGAAGCGAAAGCGACCATAGAACTTGAGCTGGGTCGGGGCTGTGACGATGTCTTTGAAACCTTGTCAGAGTCAGTAGCTGCTGCATCGCTTGCGCAAGTGCACAAAGCCACGCTGAAAGAAACAGGTGAGGAAGTGGCCGTCAAAGTCCTCCGCCCCGGTATCGAAAAGGCGTTTCGCAAGGATATTGACGCATTCTACCTTGCGGCTTGGTTTGTTGAACACCTGTCTCCTGCATCACGTCGCCTTAAGCCACTTGACGTCATCGAACATTTCGAAGGCGTGGTCATGGGCGAGTTGGACTTGCGTCTAGAAAGCTCTGCCGCCTCTGAGTTTGCTGCCAATACCGTAGATGACGCAGGCTTTGCTTTGCCGCACGTAAAATGGGGGCTCTCTGGCCGCAGAGTCATGACCATGGGCTGGGTAGAAGGCGAAAACGCCGCCGATATCGAAGCGATCGAAGCGGCTGGCCACGACCGAAACGAGCTTGGTGAACGGGTGCTTCAGTTTTTCCTTATGCATGCGCTGCGTGACGGCTATTTCCACGGCGATATGCATCAGGGCAACATGAAGATCGGCGCAGACGGCGATATTATTGTCTATGATTTCGGGATCATGGGACGACTCGATGAATACACGCGCCGCGTCTATGCTGAGATCTTGTTCGGCTTTATCCGCAAGGACTATCGCCGGGTGGCGGAAGTACATTTTGAGGCTGGGTATGTTCCCGGTGACCGCGATATCGATGAATTCGCGCGTGCGCTGCGCGCCGTTGGCGAACCAATCTTCGGCATGGATGCTTCGCATATTTCAATGGGACGATTGCTTTCGTACCTCTTTGAGGTGACCGAGCGGTTTGGCATGGAAACCCGCACAGAGCTGATCCTACTTCAACGGACCATGGTTGTTGTTGAAGGCGTTTCACGGACGCTCAACCCAAACATCAATATTTGGGAAATCGCTCAGCCGGTGGTCGAGGATTATATCCGTAAGAACATCGGTCCGCAGGCTTTGGCGCGTGATTTGGCCAAAACTGCACGACTGTTGTCACGCTTTGGACCAAGGCTGCCTCAAATGGCTGAACGTGCGTTGATTGCCGCGTCCATTCCGCCGGAACCCGAGCAAAAGAAGCGCGGCACAACCCGTCTGATTTTGGTGGTGGCCGTGGTCAGCGCCGCCATCGGCGCGTTCGCAGCGAGCGTTTTCTAAGATACGACCGTGACACCGCACAGGTCGCTTTCGCGCGCGACAAGCCGCGCATTCGGGAGATCGTTAGACAACGCCTTTGCTTCTGCGTCTTCCTCAGAAAACCCAAACCTGCGCCATCGATCGAGCAAACGCGCCTTCAAGGTGTCCTCGGGGACCTCTAGAAAGATCTTGTTATCAAAGTTACCTGCAAGGCTGGCCCAAGGGCCATCTGGCAAAAAGAAATAATTCCCTTCTGCAACAACGATCCGGTGTTCTGGATTGATCACACCGCTTCCCGCCAACGAAATCTCACGGGATCGGTCAAAGGTCGGGAAAAACACTTCTTCTTCGGTGCGGGCCCGCTTGATCAGATTACTTAGGCCAGCCACATCAAATGTTTCGGGCGCTCCTTTGCGCGGCAGCAGGCCGCGCGCCTTAAGGATGCTATCATCAAGATGAAAACCGTCCATTGGCAGCAAAACCGCACACACGCCCAGCGCTGTGACCAACGCCTCGGCCAGTGTTGATTTGCCAGATGCAGGTGCACCCGCTATCGCGATCAGACATCGTGGACCGTTTTGGTCTACCGGCGGAAGCTGAGCAGCAAGGCTATTTGCAGTCTGTGTAACGGTGTCCACGGCGGCGCCCTCCTTGCGATCCGGGCGACAATACGCAGCCTACATCCCAAATGCCAGATACCCGGTTTAAGGGATTTGTCACTTGCGCGCCAGGTCGCCAGTAGGAAGGATACGGCATGAGATTTTTCATTGCCGCATTTTGCCTTTGGCCCTTTGTCACCGCCGCGCAAGAAGCCGAACCGCCGATAACCCGCGCCGATACTGCATATCAGATGGCCCAAACCGTCCAAAACTCCGGAGCGGCGCAAGCGGTGCAGCAGATCGCGTTGCGCCTCGCCCTCAAAGAAGACGGCTTGGAAGAACTCGCCATAGAGCGCCGCGATTTAACGGAACAGGTCGAAGCGTTTCGGCAATCGAATGACGTGCCCGAGCAAGAAAGACGCCAGCGATCAGAGCAGCTTGATACTGCGCTATTAGTCAATTCCCGAGCCCTTGCGGCAGCCTTTCCCGGTTATCTTGATATCGTGGCGCCCGCCCCGATGAGCATCGCGGAAACCCAGAGCCTTCTCGCCCCAGATGAAGCGCTTGTTCAGTTTCACCAAGGTCGCAACTGGCTATCCATCTTCTTTATCGGCAAGCAGCATGTGATTTGGCACCGGGTGCCAGTCACGCAAATCGATGCACAAGAGCTTGTTCAGCTCTATCGCGAAGGAATGGGCCTTGATGGTACATTGCGCGCAGCTGCTGCGCTTGATGACTTTGATGATGAGCCGGATACGCCGGAAGGCGTATTCAATATGGGGCTGTCAGCGATCCTGTATCAGTGGCTCTTTGCCCCCTATGCGTGGGAGATGCAGCAATACAAGCATCTGATGATCGTCGCAGACAAAGCCTGGATTGGCCTACCATTTGCGACGCTGCTTTCTGACTCAAACGATGGCGATCGCGCCCCAACCGCACCCGTTCTGCGCAAAGCAAGCTGGATGGCACGCGACCACGCAATGACAATGCTGCCTTCCGCCGTCAGCCTCCGGACGGCGCGGGCGGCACAGGCGGACAGGCAAAACCAGACCGGGCCAGAGACAACGCTCCTGGCAATAGGCGATCCCATTTTTTCTGGCGCAGCGACAACCGATGCCGTTGTCCGCGCGGCACAGAACGGTGTTGTTGATGCCTCAGCCCTCTTGCCTTTGCCCGGCACACGCCGCGAAGTTCGTGCAATTGCGGCGCAGTTTGGCGCGGACCGGTCAGAGGTGCTGCTGGGCGCGGATGCCTCAGAAGCTGGACTGCGGGCAACGGATTTCAGCACGCGCGATGTAATCGTTTTTGCCACCCACGGCTTGATCTCTGGTGAGCTTCAAGGCTTATCGGAACCCGCGCTTGCCCTGACCCCGCCGTCAGACATCACGCCCGAAACCAGGTCTTCGGGCAATGACGGGCTTTTGACAGCCGGTGAAATCGCGGGCCTTACACTGTCTGCGGATTGGGTTGTTCTATCCGCATGCAACACCGCCGCCGGCAATGGAGAAGGGGCCGAGGGGCTTTCTGGGTTGGCGCGTGCCTTCTTCGCAGCCGGTGCTCAGGCGCTTTTGGTCTCGCATTGGCCGGTCCGTGACGATGCGGCAGCGCGGCTGACCTCTTCTGCATTTGCAAATCTTGAAACCTCACCTGCGATGCGGCGCGCCGAGGCGATGCGGCTTGCAATGCTTGAACTACTTAGTGATCCAAGCGACGATACGCTTGCGCAACCGTCAGCATGGGCGCCGTTTTTTGTGGTGGGCGGATGATCCTTTTGCGTTTCTTAAGGGGGGCGGCGTTTGCTTGCGCAGTTTACAGCCCTGCCTTTGCGCAATCCCCAGATATTAACGCCACGTTTGATGCGATTGAGGAAGCTTTGTTCGAACGCGACGCGATCAACGAAGCTGATCTTATCTTATCTGACGCGCTGCAAGCGGCACGGGCGTTAGGGGTGCCGGAGCCGGACTGGGCCGATGCGATGATCTATGTTGCTGAGATTTCGGCCCGTCCTTTTTGCAAATACGAGCGTGCATTTGAACTTTTGGAACAAGCAGAAGCCATTTCTACCTTCCACAATGACAGATTCCTGAAAGAGGCAGCATTGGCGACCCGAGCCAACCTTTTGGCACGGCTTGGTTTCAGCGACTTGGCCGCAAAAGAGATAGCAAACACAACTTGGCCAATGGTGGACCTTCTGGGCGAGCAGCTAGCCGCCGAGACAATGCGCCTTGTCGAAATTCCCCATGATATCAGACGAAGCCCCGGCTTTCAGGATTGCACGGTGTATTTCCAACAGGCCTCTGAGTATTTCTCCCAAGATGCATTTGGAAAGGCCCGGGCTGTTCTGCTCAATTTACGCCTTCCCACGATCAAAGGGACGGATACCGAAATCCGTATGTTCAACGCATTCTCAACCTTTATGCTTGCTCAAACTCACATCCAGCTTGGCTCAACGCAAGAAGCAGAGGCTGAGAGCAAAGCGGTAATTGAGATGCTCTCTGGCACTGACGGCGATTTAGCCGCTGATCTTCTGGCAAACCCTGGACATCGCGAGGGTTTGGCGATGATCCTCGGTGGCTTGGCCAGTGGATCTGTCGCAACCACTAATGTTGAAGCAACGGCCGCCCGCTGGCTGCGCGATCATCTGGGCGAAGCGCCATTTGCGCTTCAAGACCGTCTTTCGTTGGCAATGCAGAACGCGATATCTCGGGCCAATTGGGTCGAAGCAAAGGCAATCACTGAAAAGCTACTGGCCTTGCCATTTCAAACGCCCGAACAGCGCGTTTCGATGGTAGCCTATAATCGCACGTTTGCAGCACAGATCGCCCTATCCGAAGGGCGCGCCGTTGAACCGGCCCCCCTCGAGTTGGCGTTTCAGGCACTTTATGAAGGGGCTGGCGCAAGGGGTGACCCGCTCAACGTGGCAGCCCCCATTGTTGAAACGCTGTTTTGGGCAGGTGCGTTCGAGCATGCCTATCGGACCGGTACGCATCTTTGGCTAGACCAGCGGCAAAGGCGCATTCAATCCGCGGCCACCCGAACAGGCGCAGAACAAGTGGCAAGCGCCACGCTTGAAACTGCAAATATCGCAATCGCGGCGGGCTTCATCCTTTCATTCCAGGCTAGTTCTGCCGATGCATCTGTCAGGGCCGGGTGCAGTATGGTTTCTGATAGGTCGATATGCACGGTGGGGTTCGATCCATCATGAAATTGCTCGCGACCATCGCTTTTGCCGCTACGCTGACATTGCTCACCTCTGGCCCTACCCAAGCACAGACGCCAGACCCGCAAGATGTATTGTCTCAGATGTCCCGGATGCTCGATCAAAGGGGCACTGCACTTGAAGTCGATGTGTTCTTCAGCGCAGCACTCGGCGAGGCACGTTCCGCCGGACCTCTCAGCCCCGATTGGGCACGCCCGATGGTTGTGACCGCCAACTTGATCATTGAGGGGCTTTGCAAATACGAACGCGGACTTGCGTTATTGGATGAGGCCGAAGTGCTGGCTGACGTCAACGGCGATGCGTTCACCGCGAATTTCGCCCAAGCGTGGAAGGGGTATCACCGGGCGCGCTTTGGGCTTTCTGATATTGCGCAAGAGGGATTTGATGGCCTGCCAGAGCCTTTGGCCATCTATCTGGATCCGGAGCTGGCCAGAGATGCACTTAGCTTTGTGATCGAGTATCAAACCGTCGAAAGCAGCCCTGGCTTCTTGGCCTGTACTGAACTGATGCAGGAAGCTTCACGCCTGATGAGCGCGGGCAATCTTGAAGAAGCGCGTTCGTTTCTACTGGGTCTATACCTACCGCCAGAACTCCAACGCGATCCCATTGTGGTGATTGCCAACGCAACCGTGGCCATGAACATCGCAACGCTGTTGGATCAAATGGGCCGCGATGACAGCAGCGATTACGTAAAACGCGCTATTGACGATTTGACGGTGACGGGCAGCAACCCACCCGCGCTAAGGCCAGAATTGATCGATAACCCGCAGAATGCAGAGCTTCTTGCTGATATCCTTGCTGGATTGAGCGCTGGCACCGGCCAAGAGCCACATCTTGCAACCGCGCGCCGTTGGCTTGAGGGTTTGCGGGCGTTCGATCCGCTTGCTGATACACGTGATATCGAAGCGCAGCTGGACCAAGCCATCGCAAACGCCGATTGGGCCAAAGCTGTGGCCGCCGTTGAAGCTTTGCTTGCCGAACCTAATCTGGGCGATGGGCTTTTTGCCCCATATGTCGCACAAAGAGAGTCCTTTCAGGCGATGGCCGATGCGGGAAACGGCGAACCAATCGACCACGAAGCACTTGGCGCTGCCTTTGCAAATCTTTTTGCAGCGCCCAATGTTGCCGCGCAGCTAAGGATCGATGCCGCGTCTTTGATTACACAAGCCTTCCGCGTTGGTGGGCAAGGATATTTGGCGTACCTCACAGGCGTGGAAACATGGCGGTATCTGCTTAACGTGCAGTCTGCTAACGCACAGTCCGGCGATGCTGTGGCCGCACAGGGACAACGCATTCGCGTTGCAGCAGATGTCGCAATTTGGTCTGGCTTTGATGTGGCGGCGCAGCCACCGGACGGTGCCGCGCCGCCGCCCGGTTTGTGCCAAGTTGTCTATGATATCGAGATTTGCACCATCTTATTGGAACAGCCGTAAAACGGCGTTCACCCTTTTGGCACCGTATCAATATCGAACTGCAAGATTGCTGGTGCTGGGCCGCTGCTATCATCAAGCGCCACAGCCCCGCGCGTCACATTGCCGAAGCCCGCATTGCGCAAGGCAGAAGCAAAGCCCGATCTCTGTGCATCTCCTGCCCCTCTCGTAACCTCAACGGCGCTTTGCCCAAGAAAACGTAAATCCTCAACCGGGGTTTGGGGTTCTGCAGGCGTCAGAATGATCACAACGCGATCCCGGCCATATGCCTCATCCGTAATCCGAAACAGGCCTTTTTTCAACGTATCACCGGGCTGAAGGCGGCCATTGTAGAAATGGGTGATGGAGTAGTCCGAACCTATATGCAGCACATTCGCATCGACCGGGAAATCCTCTTCGTTGCGTGCCAACACATGCACTTGATCGTCCGGAACAAGCACAGGAACCGCGCTGAGATCCAGGTCTCGCAATTCGCGTTGCTCACGGCTCCGCGTTTGTAGCCTGAGATCGACGGACAGGTCCGTAGCATCGTACTGACCGCCCATCCGCAACAGGTTGATCGCGCGCGCCATAGAAGAGAGCGAATCCTGCATAATCGCAGCAACTTCAGCCGGGCTGCGACCCTCGCCAAACCCAACGGACGGCGTTTGATCCGCCTTGTCTGGTGTGAAGTATCCCGTGCCAGGCAGTAGCCACAGCGCCTCAGGCCGCGGGCTATCTTCGATAATGGCCAGCCGCACATCCGCTTCGGCATCCGGTTCAACCAAGGCAATACGCGCGCCCGCATCTTCTGCAAGAAACGCAAGGGCTGTGCTGATATCTTCGGCCAATGGACCGCTGGGTCGGGCGACACGCAGGGTAAAATCCACGCTGCCTTCCAGCTTGCGGGCGAAAACACCGCGCGGAAGATCATAGGGATCAAGGGCCGCCATGCTTTGATGCTCAATCGGCTCAATCTCCGCGTTGAACGTATCGGCATATGTGACTTCAGCAAAGCCTAATGCTTCGTCCACCGCGCTTGCGGCTGTTGGCAAAAGCGCCAGAATCTCACCCTCGGCCAGCTGTTGAAGTTGGCCTGCACGCAGCTCAAGACCAAACTCACCTTCGCGAACGGGCCATTGAAAGATTGGCTCACCAGCCTCTCCCGAAAACACAAACCCATCAAGATCACCCTCAAACATCGGGGTCGATAGAGCGAGGTTCTGAACGGCGTATTTGCGCAAAACCTCTTGGCCCAATTGTCGGTATGTGACGCCCGGATTGGCGGCAAGTGTTTCAAAGATCGTATAGGTGAACACACCTTGCGAGCGTCGGTCAGGTGCGCCTCGCGGGAGGCGCTTTTCTGTCGTAACCTCCGTTGTTTGCGCTGCAAAGAACGCCACAAAGGCACCATCTCCTTCGGCTGCATCGGCTTGAACCGGGCTGGGTGGGCGTTGGCGTGGATCGGCCAAGGCACGCGATGCCGTGCCTTCTGTATCAGCAAGAGCGCTATCCGGCACATTCAGCGCATCAGGCGAAAGCTTCCGAAGACGTACCTCTTCCCCATCCGCTGGTGCGGCGCGTGTAACAGTGCCTGAATGGCAAGCGTCAAAAACCGCCCATACCGTTGCGCCTTTGGCGCGGAGGGATCCGATTAGCTCACCGATTTCATCATCAACAAGTGCGTTTTCGACGGTGCCGACGGTATCATTCCACGGTCCAATATCGACCGGCAGAAACATCTCATCCAGCCCATCAATCTCGGTTTCGGGATTCAGCGCGGGAGCTTGTGTTCCGTGACCAGAGAAATGCAGGTAAATAAAATCGCCTGGCTGCGCTTGCACCGCCAACTGGGCAAACCCATCACGAATGCCCTGTAGTGTTGGCATGCCTGCGTTCTCGACACCATCCGCAAGCGCAATCACGTTTTCTGGGGCAAATGGCACTGGGGCAGCTTGGGTTAAATAAGTGCGCACAAGATCAACATCATGCGCAGGGCCTGTTAGCCAAAACCGTTCATCGAGGTTGTCATAGGTGCTGGCACCGATCAACAACGCATAGTTTTCAGCAGACGCGGGCAACGGCAAACACAGGGCTAGTGCGGTTAAGCCGCAGGCAAAGAAAGGGCGCGGCATGGTCGATCCTCCCTTAATTCGTGATCAGGGAATATTCGACCCCAGCGGGTGAAACATTCTCAACCGCGATCGTAAACGCCCCGTCTTCGCGAGGCCGCCAACCACAATATGCGATTGAGCTTGCGTCCGTGTCCGAACATACCAAACGGTTCTGATCATCCAGAATACGCAGGTTGAGATCGGTGTTCCCCTGCGCTTCAACATAGATTTCGGCGTAAACGCCACCGTCAAATGGGACGTTGCCATAGCTATCGGTACTCCCACCAGAAATGCGGGCAATGTTATAAACTGGGCCGTTTGTCACGCCTTTGGTTTGCTCGGCCGCCACGTCTTCGATCAGACCCAGCATAAAACCATCTCCGGTTGCGAAATCACGCGCGGTGTCCAACATGGCCTTCCCATCCAGAAGAGCCCCTTCGGCGGCTTCACCGCGCTCTGTTCGCTCAAGATTAAGCGCAAGCCGCAGCTTTGCAGCAGCAACCACAAGCAAAGGATCGCGCAACTCAACGCCCGTGTCATACATCACACGGCTGGCCTGCATTTGTTGGAGTGGGGCAGGAGGTTCCGCCCATGATGGCAACGCGGTTGTGGCTAGGGCAACAGCACCAAATGCGCTTGATGTGATCCGGGTTCGCAATGAGGTCATGATTTAATTCTCCGCAACAAATGTCTTGGTAGAAAGGTAGCGAGGCACTGCGCAGCTGCCAATGGGGTAGTCAGAACATGACAGCCATTTTCACATGATCATTGGTGTGTTGCGCTTTAAGGTTACCGGCATTCAAAGGAGGTTTTATACATGCGCTTGATTTTGCTGGCTCTTTTTATTGTCGCAGGATTGACCGGCCGCCCTGCAGCGGCCAGTGGGTCACAGATAACCTCTGCCGATGCGAAAAGGGTGTTGGATGCCACACTAACGTTGCAAAGCGCTGATGGGCGCGAAACCTTCCTTGGATCTGGCTTTGTGTATGAGCGCGGAGACCGGGCGATCACAAACGCGCATGTCGTTGGCAAATCGCGTGTCGTCATTGCCGTCACGCACCACGGTCAGCGGGTACGCGCGACTGTTGTTGCGCTTGATGAAGTCCGGGATCTGGCTGTGCTTGAGCTTGAAACATCGCTGGAGCATGTGTTGCTGCCCGCTACAGGGTTTCTCGAAGTGGGTCAGACCGTTTTTGCCGCCGGTGCACCGTTAGAAGCCACCTTTACGCTGACGATCGGGATTGTGTCAGCTTATGACCGGCAGATCGATCCAACTCAGCCTGTTGATTACCTTCAGCACTCTGCGCCTCTGAATCCAGGATCAAGCGGCGGGCCTCTGGTGAACAGCAAAGGTATGGTCATTGGCGTAAATGCTCGTATCGCAGATGGCTCCCGGTTTTTTGTGGGGATTGCCTACGCTGTTCCGCTATCGGATGTGATTGACTTGGTCTCTTACGGGCCACTCCCGGTTTACCCTGCACCCGGTCTTCTTTTGCGCCCGATTACGGAGCAAATCGCAAATGCGCTTGGCCATAGCGGCCCCGGTGTGCTGATTGATGAGGTTCGGACTGACACGCCGGGCGCGCGGGCCGGTCTTAACCCGGGTGATATCCTGATTGCGGCGGACCGCCACGAAATCAGGAACCCCGGCGATTTCGCCTTTGCTTTGGCGGATCTTGGGGCAGTTTTGGACGTGACCATCATCCGCGGTGGGCAAACCTTGGTGCTTGAATTGCGCCGCGAAGAGCCTCCAAAACTTGTGCTAACAGTTGATTCCAGCTCTGCGCCCAAAGCCCATGAAACCTATACTCTGACGGAAATGGGTCTCCGCCTTGATGCCGATGGCACGATCAGAGACGTATATGGCGATGGTGCAGGCTATATCGCAGGGCTGACCAAAGAGGACGTTATCGAAGCGATCAACGGTATTTCAGTTGCGGATATGGCGGATAGCTGGCTCACAGATTTTACGTTCGACGCGCCCATCGTGCTGCGCATTCGCTTGGCAGCAGGGGGAACAAGGCACTACGTTCTAGATCCGTGGGAGCCGGGAAACGGACTACGTCTGTCGAGCGGAGCAAATATGCTAGCCAGGGAGGTGGTGAACTTTGACTGAACGCGACACGATCTTAGTTGTTGAGGACGATGCCGATATGGCGCGCGCGCTTATGGATGCTTGTGCTGGGCTTGGTTTTGACACGCACCATGTTGGCAGCTGTGCGGAAGCATTGAGTGCGGCCAATTCGAAATCATACCCGTTGGCTATTTTGGACCGGTTACTGCCCGACGGCGATGCCGTTGATCTTATCGCAGAGCTGAGGCATGGCGGCGGCGTAGACGGAATTCTTATGGTGTCAGCATTGGCCCATGCCGGGCACCGCACCCATGGGCTTGATCGCGGGGCAGACGATTACCTTGCTAAGCCGTTCTCCCCAGAAGAGCTGCGCGCACGCATCCGGGCCTTGATGCGGCGGGCAACCGCCGGGCAGGCCGATCACGATTACCTTGTCTTTGATGCGCTTGAGATCCGTGTGAAAGCGCGAACGGTGCATCATGGTCCGGACCATATCCCGATTTCGCCCAAGGAATTTGAGCTGCTGCTATACTTCGCGCGCAATGCGGGCACCCCGCTCAGTCGGATGCAGCTTCTGGAAAATGTTTGGAACCTGCACTTTGACCCACAAACCAACGTTGTGGATGTCCATGTAGGACGGCTGCGCCGCAAACTGGAAAGCCAAACGGGCCGCGCATGGATCCACACCGAACGCGGGGCAGGATACTGGTTTGGACCTGAACCTGAAGGCGAGGCTGAGCAGATTGGCACAGTGGACTCTGTAAGTTCCGAAAATACGCCCGGATGATGGGCGCGGCGTTTCGGTCCTTGGTGGTTGTGGTGCTTTTGCCGCTGGCCTTGGCGGTGATTGGCGTTTTGGTTCTGCAGACCCAGCTTCAAGCACGGCTAAGCCATGCCACCGAAACCCGCCTAAACGCGGAAGTGCAGGGTTTTGAAGCGCTGTATGATCAGCGTCGGATCGTGGCGCTTAGACAGGCCATCGAATTTCGAAGCCTGCGCGGCGATCCTGCCGGATCTGTATATCTTCTTATAGATCGGAAAGGGGCTGCTTTGGCCGGAAGCTTGCCCCGCTGGCCCGAAGCGATCCCCAAAACCCCAAGCCTCGCGGAGCGCGACATTGCCGCGCTCCCTTATCTTGTAAAGGTCCAAGAACTGCGTGGGGGCTTTGGTCTTCTTGTTGGGGTGAGCCTTGAACCTCAGCGTGACATGCTTGTGCAGATGCGGCGCGTTTTTGTGGGGTTCGGAGCATTAATGGTCGCTGCGGGCCTAATCACAGCGCTGCTTGTGGCGCGACAGGCGCAAGGGCGCACAGCACGCATGAATGCGGCGCTTGCCGATGTTGGGGCCGCGCGCGGCTTGACCGTGCGTATGCCACAAGATGCGCCTGCTGGATCAGATCACGCCATCCTTGCAGGACATATTGATGATATGTTGGCCCGGATCGCGCATCTGTTTGAGGCTCATCAAAGGCTGGGCAACGCTGTGGCCCACGAAATGCGCACCCCGCTTGCACGGATCAGAACGCGGCTTGATAAATTGGATCTCGACGCCGCTGCGCGCGCTGGACTAGACGAAGAAATTCGCACAACGATCCGGCTCTTTGACAGCCTGCTCTCGATTGCCCAAATGGATGCAGAAGCAGGCCACACAGCATCGCTTGCACCAGTTGATCTATCGGCCATTGCCGCAACAATCATTGAGCTGTACGCCCCCGTCGCCGAAGAGGAAGGGCGTCGCTTAGAGGGTGATCTTGTGGCTGAAGCCGTCATCTTAGGAGATGCTCAATTGCTGTCTCAGATGATTTCAAACCTTGTGGAGAACGCTATCAAATATACCCGACCCGGTGATGCAATACGGGTATTAGTCTCTCGTGAAGGTTCACGCGTGCGGCTGGGGGTTGAGGATGACGGGCCGGGCGTTGAAGACTCTCTAAAAGATAGGCTTTTCACACCATTTGCTCGGGGGGCTGACACAAGCGAAACACCCGGTCACGGGCTTGGTCTATCACTGGTGCGCGCAATTGCGCTGCGCCACGGGGCGCAACCGCGCGTGGTGGAACGTCAAAAAGGGTTTGCAATCGAAGTAACGGCCCTGCATTTTTCTCAGGGGGGAGATGACGGATCAAACGCTTAACAGCAAAAGACCTGTCACAGCTTTCGCTACAGTTAGAACCGATCAAAGGGTGGGGACCCGGATGAAACGGCATTTCAAATCACTTGCCACGATCTCTGCACTCATAATTTTAGCGAATTGCGCGTCTTGGAACGCGCCGATCAATGCATTTTCCGCAAACCCAAACGAAATCAAAGAAGCAGCGTTTGGCAGCCAAGCGTCTGGCCGAGAGGATGTATTCATCGGGCTAGCCTTCTCAGGCGGCGGCACGCGAGCTTCGTCCTTTTCTTATGGTATGCTCAAGGCACTGCGGGATGCGACTGCAGATGCTGAAAACCCTGACGGTCTATTGCGCCATGTCGGGCTTGTCTCCGGTGTGTCCGGTGGTTCGGTCACCGCAGCCTATTACGGTTTGCACGGTCCAGACGGGGTTGCGGATTACCGCAGCTATCTTGTCCAAAACGGCGAAAAGTACATGGCTACAGGGGTCTGGAACCCTGTGACATTGATCAAAGGGCTGTCTGGTGGGGTGAACAGCCGCAAAACATTCGCTCGCTTTTTGGATGAAACCATCTTCGACAACGCAACATTCGCTGATCTTTGGACAAGCGGGCACGCAACGACATGGATCAATGCATCTGACGTGGCCAATGCAACGCCCTTCCTCTTTAGCCAAGAAACGTTCAACGCCCTGTGTTCGGATCTTTCAAAGCTTCCCGTTAGCGAGGCTGTCGCCGCGTCAGCGGCCTTTCCCTTGGTGTTCACTCCAATCACCCTGACCGCGCACCAGAATGGGTGCGATTATCAGGAGCCTGATTGGCTTACGGCTGCGCGTTTCAACCCCGAAGCAACAAGCGCCTTGCGCGCTTATGGCAACACGCTTGAAACGTACCGAGATCCAGAAAAGGTGAAATTCGTAAAATTGCTGGATGGAGCGATAACCGATAATTTTGGCACTACCGGATTGAGTGTGGCGCGGGCAAAAGCGCAAAACCCCTATGGTCCCATGAGCGAGGCACAGGCCGTAAAGGTTTCGCGCCTTTTGTTTTTGGTCGCAAATGCTGGCACCTCAACCGACTATAACTGGAACCAAAAGATTCCGGGACCGGGCGGTATCGGGCTTGGCTTGGCCATTGCCAACAGCTCTATGGGGTCTGCAACGCGGGTAGGATATGACGTTCTGCGGCTGTCTTTAGATGCGTACGCCGAAGACCTAATTGAGTGGCGTTGCGCCTTATCCATCGCACGTGTGCGTCAGCTTCGTGGATCGCTCAACGGTTGGGATTGCGAAGACCTTAAGCTTTTTGTCGGGCAGGTTGCTTTTGATGTTTTGGATGCTGCAGAACGTGAAAAACTAAATCAAATCCCAACACGGCTTCGGTTGAAGACTGAAGAGGTGGACCGGACGATCGCCGCCGGTGAAACCGCAACACGGCTCAACCCTGAATTCAACGGGTTTTTACGCGCAATTGATGCCGTTGTGGTACCAGCGGATGCACGGCGGATCGGCGCCCGCCGCATCACACCCACAGGCGGCTAAAGCGCAGGATGACAAATTCAGTCACGCCACCTGCCCACTGTGGACCCGCGCCAATGCACGACCTACGTTAAGCGCATGTTCATGCGATTGGCCTCTCTATTCCTTAGCACGCTCCCGCTTTCTGCGGTGGCGGAAACGCGCGCCGTTTTAGTGGGTGTAGGAGATTACCTGTATCTTGACGCTGATCTCGCTGGACCTGTGAACGACATCGGCCTGATGGCAGACACTTTAATTCTCCGAGGCTTGGCGCCGGGTTCAATCACGATTTTGGCGGATGCCGAAGCAACTGCGCCAGAAGGCGCAAGGCGTGGTGCACCAGATCGCGCGGACATCCTCGCTGCGTTGGATGCCTCAATTTCGGAATCAGACGCGGGCGATACCGTTGTCTTCTATTTCTCGGGCCACGGTGCACAGGCCCCCGATATGAACGGGGACGAAGGTGGCGGGATGGATGAGATCTTTCTCCCGCGCGACGCAAAGGGCTGGAACGGCGCGGTTGGCCTGGTTGAAAACGCAATCGTTGATGATGAGTTTTCTGTCTTTACGGCACAAGCGGCCGCAAAGGGTGTTAGCCTGATTGGTATCATCGATGCATGCCACTCTGGCACCGGATTTCGCGCTTTGCCGGGGACGGATGCGCGCGCGCGCTACATCTCGCCCGCCCTTTTGGGGTTAACGGATGACGACATGGCCAGTGGCGATGTGCAAACACCCGGCGCACCGCCTGAGGGTGACTATGTGTTTATGTATGCCGCGCAATCCGATCAGCGAGCGTTTGAATACCCGCTGGGCGAAGAACGCATTTGGCATGGTGATTTCACCCGTGCCCTTACCGAGGTTATGTCCGAAGTGCCGGATCTGTCTTATGCACAGCTGGTCACAGCGGCCTCAGCGAGGATGCGGTTGACCAATGGTCAGGCAGCTCAAACGCCCGATTTTGAAGGGCCGTTGGCCAATGCCCCAGTTTTGGGTGGCGACGCACCAGGCCTGTCGCGCATGCAAGTTGAGGGTCAAACACTTAAGGCAGGATTGCTACGCGGTGTGACAGAAGGCAGCGTGATCACGCTCTATGCCGGGCTTTTGGATGATGACATCGCAGGGCAGGCCCGCGTTACGAATGTTCGGGCAACACAAGCGGATATTGAATACCTTGAACCATTTCCAACCGTCCGCGTGAGCCATGCCGAGCTGACGGAGCGCGCCGTAGATACTTCGGTCCGGGTTGGACTAACGGACGAAGCCGCCAGCCAGCTTGCCGGGCTGTCCAATTGGGCGGACGTGCCCCTTGTGACAGAGGCAGCAACCCATCTTTTGTCCGCTGCGCAAGATGGCGGTTATGCCCTTACAGGGCCAGATGGCATTGTTGATGCAACAGGCACAGGCACGTCCTTGCGTTTGAGTGGCAGCACCGCCCAAGAGGTTGGAACGCAATTGAACGCTGCCGTTGCCCGGCTTCGACTGGAAAAGGCGCTTGCTCAAATGGGTCAAGGCGGCGGTTCTACAGGGTTCTCACTGGCATCTTCCGGCCCAAGCATCAGCTTCACTGTAGAGCCCGGTCGTCCGCGTGGCAACCGTTGCGCACGCGCTCAGGGTGGGCCATCGCCCGCCACCGGCAAAACGGATGTAAACCACTGCGATATCCTGCGCGTCACGTTTGATAACACAACGGCCTCCATGCAGGATGTCACCATTCTCTATATTGGCGCCGACCACAGCATCGATACCGTTTGGCCAAGTCAAAACCTATCCAACCGGGTTGAGGTTGCAGGCGTCCAGAACATGACATTTGCCCTACAAGCTGACGATGAACGCGTGGTTGAAGAAGCGTTGATCGTTGTGGCCATTCCCGCACAGCCGGGTGATATGCGCACCACATTTGCATTTGCGGGTGGTGGAGGACAGGCCAGCGGCGAAGTTGCACGCTACTTGTCCGGCGTTACCGATCCTGCAGCAACACGTGGCTTTTCTCTTAAACCCAAATCGGCCAGTCTCTCTGTGACACGGCTTGATTTAACGATGACACCGAATTCTTTGGAAGGAGATTGAATAATGAAATTGCTTGCTCCCCTTGCAGCAGCGGCCCTCGTGCCACTGGCCGTAGGCGCTCAAACACTCGAGCTGCCGGGTCTGGACCCTCAAAACGCATCGCCATTTGCTTTTGCTGAATCCGGAGCCAAGGCAGAGGCTGCAGAAGCCGCAGAAGACTCAGACAGTGCAGGCCGCGTGATCGGTGGCGAAGTGGCGGAAGATGGTGCTTGGCCATGGCAGATTGCGTTGATCGTGGCCGAGGCGCCGCGCAATGCCGACGCCCAATTCTGTGGTGGTTCGATGCTTCTGGACCGTTGGGTGCTTACTGCCGCGCATTGTATCCACATGGCAGACGCAAATGGCATTTACCGCGATATCAATCCTCAAGCCGTGTCGGTGTTGGTTGGCACCAATGAGATTGCAGCGGGTGAGGGCGACGCAGTGCCGATTGAGGCGATCTACCGTCACCCTGCCTATGTGGGTGAAGATTTCGACAATGATATCGCTTTGATCAAACTCGCCCGCGCGCCGCAGGTGAATTACGGCACGATCCAAGTGCCCGATGCAGAGTTCGGAGATGCGCTTGATCAACCGGGGGTTCGCACGTTTGTTACGGGTTGGGGTCTTACCAATGGCGCACAACGCACCTCCATGATGATGGAGGCCGAAATCCAGATGCTGTCGCGCCAGCAATGCAATGAGGTGATGCTTGAGGAGCGTGCTGCAGCTGCTGCCGAAGGGATCTCATATGCCGCCAGTGCCTTTGGCCTCACTCAACAAGAAGCCGAAAACGTCTGGCAGGAACTGGTGACATATGTTCGCCCACCAATGACCGAAAACATGCTGTGCTCTGGCACATTTGAAGGCGGCAAGGGTGCATGTTCCGGCGATAGCGGCGGACCGCTTGTGGTGCCGCTTCAAGATGGATCTTTCATCCAAGCAGGTGTGGTAAGCTGGGGGCTGTCGAACACGACAACCAAAAGCTGCCTCGAGACGGCGCAATTCTCGGCCTACACGCGTGTATCCAACTACTTGCCTTGGCTGAATGAGACGATCAACGCGAACTAAACGCTTGGTTTACTGCTGATCTGTGGCTGGCGTCGTTCCCTTGGGAGCGGCGCCAGTTTCCGTTTCATCAGGCGCAATGATCCATCAAGTCAGGGAATCCCCCAGTCTGGGGTAAGCACTGACAGGTTTTGTCACAAAATATCGGTGGATTGCGAAAGCCTGGCTTGGCAATATGCTTGCAATTCAAAAAGCTCTTTGAGGAGAAATTCCCATGTTGAATTCCAAAATTCTTTGCACGTCCGCGTTGCTGGCGCTCGCGCCTTTGGTAGTGACAGCACAAGACATGACCGGCGAAAACACACAACCCAACGCGTCGGATGCAACGCCGGGGCCGGTGTCCAAAGTCGCTTTGGCGCAGGACCTGTTTGATCACGCCACGGAAAACCGCAGCGCTGTTGCAGCGCTCGCGGCGGCGCAAATCATGGCCACAATCGCTGCAGAAGATGTCGAGCGTGCAAAAGACACCCAAGAAAATCCCGACGTAATGGTAGAAGACGCCGGCGAAGGCGCTGCGGATGGCCCAGCGGATGCAGGTGCAATGTTTGCCGCAGCAACAGAATTTGCAGGCGGCGATCCCGCGATCACAGGTCTCATCGAAGACGCAATCGCCGAGGGATCGCGCGGACGGATTGGCGGGGCGTCTCGCACATTGTCGCGCTTGCCAGGTGGCCAGGTGGATGTTTTCGAAGTGCCATTCTATGGCGGCCGCTTTGCAGAAATCGGCATCTCAGGTGATGGCGACAGCGATCTAGATCTGCTTGTAACCGATGAAAACGGCAACACCATTTGCGTCGATCAATCCTATTCGGATGTCATCTATTGTTCGTTCACACCCGCATGGGACGGTTATTTCCTTGTTGCTGTGGCGAATATGGGCAGCAGACGTAACAGCTATTACATCCTGACAAACTGATCAGGGTCCTACGAAACGCAAAAGGCGCGCGGTCCATCCGCGCGCCTTTTGCGTTTGTTAGACCCTGCGCCTTAGCTCGGGATTCGAAGAAAAGCAGCTATTTATCAGCTTCAATAATCTCAGCTTCAACAACTTCCGGCTCTGGCAGTGCGGCAGGTTCGTCGCTTGTGACTTCGGCAGGTGCCGTTGCCTTAGCGGCCAAAAGAGGAAGCATTTTGGCCCCGGGACCTGCGTCCACTTCGCTGTTTGGTGGGCGTTTCCACGTCAGCGTGTCAAACGCGCCGCAATTGTCACAGGTGGGATCCCATGTTGCATGCACTTCGCCGCAGACGTCACATATCCATGCCGGATCACGAGGAGCTGCGATAGCGCGGGTAAGCCAGCTGCGAACCATCGAATCCTCAGCGCCTTCGCCGCGCTCAATCATCGCCATGATCGTTAGCGCGCGCATGGATGGATCTGATCCCGCCAGATCACCCATTGCACGGCGCGCGGCCGGGAAATCTTCGGTCGAGATATAAAGCTCGGCCATAACCATACGTGTTTCCGGATCGTTGGCCTTGGAGCGTGTAAGCGCTTTGAAACGTTTGATCCGCGCTTCACTTGTCTCCTCTGGCTCGATCGCAGCAAAGGCTGCGGCAAGCTCAGGATGAGATTGTGTATCCCACGCGGCTTTGAGCACGCGTGCCGCATAGCGCGGTTTGCCTTGTTCTACATGTGCATGCGCGGCCATCGTTGCAGCTGGTATCAACTCTGGAGACAGGCGGTTTGCCTCGATCGCCAACTGCTGTGCTTCACCCAATTTGCCATCGGTCCGCAAGCTACGCGCCTCTGACAGTGCAAGAACGGCATCGCGACGGCGGTGCACATCGCGCGGCAAGCTGCCGTGCTTGAGCTTGGCCCCAAGCGTACCGCGCGCACCGGACCAGTCTTTTTCATTCGCTTGAAGCTTAAGAAGTGTGTCCTGCGTCCCTACGTGCTTAGGCTTAAGCGCAAACGCCTTTTCGGCCAGTTTAAGGGCCGTGTCTGTATCGCCGTCCGAGAGCTTTTGCTTCAGCAACCCATGCACCCCAACAAAGCGTGTGCGGTCATCTTTGAGCAGACGCTTATAAACCTCGGCGGCCATTTTGCGATCGCCTGTCATCTCGGCGGCTTGCGCAGTGACCAGATTGGTGAGCTCTGGTCGATCAAGATAGCGTTCTGCCTTGGCAGCCTTGGCCAGCGCCACTTTGCCTTCGCCTGCTGCAAGTGCCATCATGCCATCGCTCAACGCATCAAAGCCGCGCCGTTCTCGGTTGCGATCAAAATACCGCGAAATCGCCGTCTCATCTCCATTGATGAATTTGAGCGTGGCGATGATCAGCCAAAAGACCTTGAGAAAGAGCCAAACAGCCAACACTAGAAGCATCAATCCAATGACCGATAAGATCGGGGAAAGCGTGATTTCCATGCCCGCCGCCTGAACTTGGATGCCGCCATCTGTTTCAAGAAGCAGACCGGCGCCAACAGCAACGGCGGCAACAAGTCCGACAAACACAAGGACTTTGATAAGAGACCAGAGCATAAATAGGCGTCCTTAATTCGATGTTTGCGATTGGGTAAGAGCGTCAGCAGCAGCCAATGCATCAATGCGTGCACGTGCCATTTCAGACCATGCGGCGAGTTCAGCTGCACCAGCCTCAGGCAAGGTATCTGCTTCCGCCAAGGCATCCTGCAAGCGGCCTGCTGTAAGGCTGGCTTCAATTCGCGAAAGGATCGCATCGGGCGCGTCACCCTCTAGTGGCTCCAAACTACGCACACCAAATTGGTTGCGCAGATAGTTGCTAATCGTGTTCTCGCCGCCTGCATTCTCAGCTCGCATTGCCGCCAAAGCTTTGCGTGCAGCACTTGGAAAGTCCGCTTGAAGCCTCGATAGAGTTGCAATCCCGTCTGCTGCAGACGCGCTCAAGGCTTCGGGGATTTCGACATCCGCAAGCTCCGCGAACTCATCAAGTGTTGCTTGGTACGGCACGCCGCTATCCAGGGCAGCAAGTACGCGCGAAAGCGCCGCGCGCCGGGCTGCGGCGTTTGCAGCGGCGGTGGCATTCTGCTCAAGCAGCGTCGTTTCGGTTTTTGCGGCTTCGATCTGACGCGCCGCTTCGGCCGCGACCTCGGCGATCTGGGAGCGAAGGCTGGCAAGCTCTGCATCCAGAGCCTCAGAGTTATCCAACGATGACAGATCGACAATCGGCCGCGCCTCGAGTTCTTCAATCCGTGCGGACATATCGCGGAGCTGACCGGTTGTTGCTTCTGCTTGGGCGGTCAGTGTCTTTAATCGGCTAGCAACATCTGTCAATTGTGCAGCAATCGGGTCAAGCGCCGCCACATCTGCTTTGCCACTAAGATTTGTTGCAAGCTTAGCATCGGCTGTAGCAAGCGCATCCGTGATCTCACTGTCCGCCGTCACGGGCCAGCCGTCTGGAACAACCTGAGCCACCACATATCCAAGCAATGCCGCCCCGGCACCACCGATCAAAAGCGGTAATCCACCCGCTTGTTGCGGTTCCGAACTGGGTACGGATGGTGGAATAACATTGGGTGAATGGCTCTTAACAACCTCAGCTTTCGCTTCTACCTCAGGCTTCGGTTCGGGTTTGGATTCAGGCTTAGGAATAACTTTGGCCTTTTCACCCTTTGGTTCTGATCGTGTCGACGCGTTTTTGGCTGGTTCTTTTGAGGTAGACTTGGCTGGCTTCGCCTTAGGTTTGTCCGCTGGCTGGTCTTCAACAACAACCGCGTCTTCGATCACCAGATCTTTTGCAGTGGCTTTCACAGCCTCAGTCTTTGTTGTTTCCGTCGTCTCTTTTTCACTCTTTGCCGAAGCGCTCTTAGCGCTCGTTTCGGCTTTGGATCTTGATCCCCGTTTCGCAGCCACTCGGCACCCCATCTCTATTACAACAACGCAATTTGAACTGCGTCTGTCACCAGCTTAGCTATGCAACCACAAGGCCTCAACCCATGCGCGACGTCAATTCAGACCGCTAAGAAGCTCACCTATCGCAGTGCGCATTGCCGCTTCATCGGGCCGCGATGCCACGGAAACCGACGATAGGTACAGCCCCTCCAAAGGCTTAGCCACGGCCGCGCTTAGTGCCACCGCATGTGCATTTCCCGGCTTAACGCCGCTCTTACCCAATATGGACGCGCTGCGCGGCGAAAAAAGGGGAAGGATCACCTGAGCTTCACCCTCAAGCGCAATCCGCGCGGCTGTGGTTAGCTTTTGAGCAACTTGTTGGTACACAATGCGTTCTTCACATTGCACCCCCAGAAATCTAAGCCTTTCCGCAATTTCACCGCACGTATGTTCGCCGCGCAGATGTAGTAAGGGTGGTTTGGGCCGCAAACGGCCCAGAAGCATAACCAGCGCGTCCGCATCGCCGCCCGCCGATTGCACGGTGTACCCAAGATCTGAGGCAACTTGCGCCGTTCTGTCGCCCACCGCAAAAACAGGCAAATCATACGGTACAGCCAGCGCGGCAAGCTGACGCGCGGCATTGGCTGAGGTAAGAATCACCCCGTTGTAATCCTGATATCGAAGGGAAACCTGCAGCGGGGCTATTACCATCAAAGGTGAAATTATCGCCTCAAGTCCAAACTGCGCCGCAACAGTTTGCGAAAACCGCGTGGCCTCGGGCTCTGGGCGGGTGACGATGCAAAGCGGGGCGGCAGGTTGAGTCATGTCACTGATCCTTGTAGATGCGCGGCTGAGCCGGAGCAATAGAATGACCCTGATCCTTGGTATCGAAAGCAGTTGTGATGATACCGCTGCCGCTGTTGTGCGTTTTGGTGCGCGAGCAGAGGTTCTGTCGAATATCGTCTACGGCCAGACTGCGCTGCATGCGGCGTTCGGCGGGGTCGTCCCGGAAATCGCAGCCCGTGCTCATGCTGAGAAAATAGACGGTGCGGTGGCCTCTGCGCTTGAAGCGGCGAATGTATCGATACCTGAGGTAGATGCGATTGCCGTTACAGCCGGGCCCGGCCTAATTGGCGGCGTGGTTTCGGGGGTGATGTGCGCCAAAGGGCTAAGCGCGGCCACAGGCAAACCGCTTATTGGCGTTAATCACCTTGCGGGGCATGCGCTTACACCTGTGCTTACCGACCACCTCAGTTTTCCGTATTTAATGCTCCTTGTGTCCGGCGGACACTGTCAGTTCTTGATCGCTGAATCGGCCACGCGATTCACGCGTTTGGGCGGCACAATCGATGATGCCCCGGGAGAAGCGTTTGACAAGGTTGCTCGGCTTCTTGGCCTGCCTCAACCGGGCGGGCCAGCGGTTGAAGCTATAGCGCACATCGGTGATCCAAAGCGGTTCACTCTCCCACGGCCACTGTTGTCACGGCCCGATTGCGATCTTTCCTTTTCGGGCCTAAAGACTGCAGTCCTGCGCGCACGTGATGAAGCGATGTTCGCAGAAGGCGGGCTCCGTCAGCAAACTCAGGCTGATCTTTGCGCGGGCTTTCAGGCCGCTGTTGTCGATGTTTTGACAGCCAAAACAGCCCGTGCGCTTAAGGTCTATGCCGCGCTTTCCCCACAAAATCCCGCAATCGCCGTTGCAGGTGGGGTGGCGGCAAATGGGCCAATACGGACGGCTTTGGACAAATTGGCTCAGGCGTCTGGTGTGATCTTTACCGCTCCACCGCTAGCGCTTTGCACAGACAATGCCGCAATGATTGCCCATGCAGGAGGGCTTCTTTTTAAAGCGGGCTACCGGGACGGAATGGATCTTTCTGCGCGTCCCCGTTGGCCGCTGGATGATCAGCAAGCGCCAATGCTTGGTTCTGGGAAAAAAGGGGCTAAGGCATGATTGCAATCGTTGGGTCAGGGGCGTTTGGCACAGCATTGGCTTGTGCGTTAGGCCATCAACAAGACGTGCTGCTTTGGGGCCGGGGTCTGGCACCCAACGCGCGGGAGACGCTGCGCCTTCCGGGAGTGTCGCTTCCTGATCAAGTCCGCATTGTTCCAATGCTTCATGATGCGGCACAAGCAGAGGTCATCCTTCTTGCTGTTCCAATGAAAGCCCTTGCAGCGACCGTCGCATCCCTCCCAAAGACCAATGCCCCCCTTATCGCGTGCTGCAAAGGGATCGATCCGAATACCCTTCTTGGCCCATCGGCCCTGATTGAAAATGTGCGGCCAACGGCATGTGTGGGTGTTCTGACTGGGCCAAGCTTCGCTGTTGATATCGCAGCAGGCTTACCGACAGCTTTGACTTTGGCAATGTCAGATAACCAAACCGATCCGCGCACGGTAAAGATGGTGCAGCAGCACCTCTCTGGTCCGACCTTACGCATCTATCGCTCAGTGGATGTTGTCGGAGCAGAATTGGGCGGGGCGCTCAAGAACGTCTTGGCAATTGCAGCCGGTGCCGTCATTGGCGCGGGGCTTGGCCAAAGTGCGCAAGCGGCACTTCTAACACGCGGGTTTGGTGAACTTTCCCAGATCGCACGAGCCAGCGGCGCGCAGGCGGAAACGTTGATGGGCTTATCCGGTATGGGTGATTTGATGCTCACCGCCTTTTCGTCCTCAAGCCGGAACTACCGATTTGGTTTAGCCCTTGGCGAAGGATCAGGCTTTGACGAGAACACAACTGTCGAAGGTGTCGCCACGGCGGGTGCAGTCGCTGCATTGGCGCGACAGCATGGGTTGGACTTGCCTGTGCTGGAAATGACGCAACGCTTGATTTCCGGCACAGAGACAGCCACGACTGCGGTAGCGGCGCTGATGGCGCGACCGCTCAAGGAGGAATAAATGCTAGTTGCCCTGACTGCTCGCGATAAACCCGGTGCTCTGGACCTGCGTATGGAAAACCGGCCCGATCATGTGACCTATCTGAAGAGCTCTGAAGCTGTACGTATGGCCGGACCGCTTTTAAGTGACGAAGGTGAGATGTGCGGATCTCTTATCATCCTTGAAGTTGCAGATATGGCAGAGGCCAAAGATTGGGCCGCAAACGATCCCTATGCCAAGGCTGGTCTGTTTGCGCAGGTCACACTTGATCCGTGGAACAAGGTGATCGGCTGATGCGCCACTGGTTGTTCAAATCCGAGCCGTCAACCTGGAGCTGGGATCAACAAACCGCAAAAGGCTCGGACGGCGAGGAATGGGATGGTGTGCGCAACTATCAAGCTCGGAATTTTATGCGCGAGATGGAAGTGGGCGATCTGGGCTTTTTCTATCACTCCCAAAAGGACAAAGAGATCGTCGGTATCGTTGAGATCTGCACTGGTGCGCATCCCGACAGCACCACCGATGATGACCGTTGGGAATGCGTGGATATCAAGGCCGTTCGCCCGCTAACACGCCCAGTGACGCTCGAAGATATCAAGGCTGATCCACGGCTTGCGGATATGGTATTGGTCAAGAACTCGCGCCTGTCTGTACAACCTGTCACCCCCGAACAATGGGTACTGATCTTGCAACTAGCTGGCGACGCATAAGCGCTTCCTTGACCTAAGATCATGCGGGGCTGCCTCCAGCCAAGGTTGATCGGTTTGCCGTTCCCGGTCATGCTTCCTTTTGTAGTAAAAGGAGGAGAGAATGGAGTTCATAAACGTGATCGTCGCAGCGATCGGGAGCTTCGCTTTTGGTGCGCTTTGGTACAGCGTCTTGGCGAAACTTTGGATGGAAGCGTCCGGAGTCCCGGTGAAAGACGGAAAACCCGCAAACAACAGTGATCCTATGCCGTACATTATCGGCCTTGCCGTGACTGTGGTTGCCGCGGGCATGATGAGGCACATCTTTGCAGGTGCCGATATTACGGATCCAATTCGGGGTTTGATCTACGGCGGTGGGCTTGGCCTATTTATCGCCGCACCTTGGATCACAACCTGTTACGGCTTCGCCGCTCGTCCACGGGCGCTGACCCTTATTGATGTGGGTTACGCAACGGGCGGCTCGGCTATCATGGGTCTGATTTTGACGTTGTTCTAGACATGCAAAAGGCGCGCGGGTTTCCCCTGCGCGCCTCATTTTACAAATCAGCTTTCGCTTAGCCGTAAACAGACTCTTTGCCGAAATGCTTGGTTAGCATGTAGTAAAAGACCGCGCGGTATTTATTGCGCTCGGATTTGCCGTATGTCTCGATCACACTGTGGATCGCTTCCATCAGCTCGGGGCCATCAGACAGGCCAAGCTTTTTCATCAGGAAGTTGTTTTTCACAGTGGCCAATTCGGCAGGCTGGCTGCCAGCAACCGTGGAGGCATCTGCATTGTAGATCGAAGGGCCGCAGCCGATGGTCACTTTGGTGAGCAGCGCCATGTCGGGCTCCATCCCACATTTGTTACGCAGGTCATCAGCATATTGTGCAATCAGATCGTCACGTTTTCCCATTAGCGTCTCTCCCTCTCGTGGCATTTGTATATCTAGTGCTGTCCGCCCGTGCGGACGCTACGAGATGTTAAACACACCAAACCTGCTGTACAAAGTGAAAACAGTACAGATCGCCGGGGAAATAGACGGGGAATTGCCCCTAAAAGTGGGCTATTTGCAGCTTTCTCCGAACTAACAGCTGCATTTCGGCCGCTAAATTGTGTTCTGCTTTGAGCCCCTGTCGCGTTGCGCATCAATGGTAATGCTGGTTGGAAAAGAAAACGCCCCTGCAACCAAACTGGTTCCGGGGGCGTAAAATTTCTGCGGTTTTGCAGAATTAGTAGCGGTAGTGCTCTGGCTTAAACGGGCCATCAACGGCCACGCCGATATAATCCGCTTGTTCCTTTTTGAGCTCTGTCAGCTTCACGCCAATGCGGTCCAAATGCAGGCGCGCGACCTTTTCATCCAGATGCTTCGGAAGAATGTAGACCTCGTTTTTATACGCAGCCGTGTTGGTCCACAATTCGATTTGGGCCAGCACCTGATTGGTAAACGACGCAGACATCACAAAGGACGGGTGGCCCGTGGCATTGCCAAGGTTCAGCAGGCGACCTTCAGACAAAAGGATAAGACGATGGCCATTCGGCATCTCGATCATGTCCACTTGTTCTTTGATGTTCGTCCACTTGTGGTTCTTGAGCGCGGCAACCTGAATTTCATTGTCGAAGTGGCCGATATTGCCAACGATAGCCATGTCCTTCATCTCGCGCATATGCTCGATGCGGATAACGTCTTTGTTGCCGGTGGTTGTGATAAAGATATCTGCCGTGGGCAGCGCATCCTCAAGGATGACAACTTCAAAACCGTCCATTGCAGCTTGAAGCGCGCAGATTGGATCCACTTCGGTGACTTTCACGCGCGCGCCTGCGCCGCGAAGGGATGCTGCGGACCCTTTGCCCACATCGCCATAACCCATCACAACAGCAGTCTTGCCTGCCATCATCGTGTCTGTCGCGCGACGGATGCCGTCCACGAGGCTCTCTTTGCAGCCGTATTTGTTGTCAAATTTGGACTTGGTCACAGAGTCGTTCACGTTGATCGCTGGGAAAGGCAGTTGGCCCTGCTTTACCAGCTCATACAAACGGTGGACCCCTGTGGTTGTTTCCTCGGACACGCCTTTGATCTGGTCGCGCATCTTCGTGAACCAACCCGGCGTTTCCGCCATACGTTTCTTGATCTGTTCCTTGATCACCGCTTCTTCTTCGGATTCAGGAACAGGGATGATCTCTTCGCCTGCTTCGGCACGGGCGCCAAGCAAAATATAGAGAGTGGCATCGCCACCATCATCAAGGATGAGGTTGGGACCATCCTCGAACTGGAAAGACTTATCCAAATAGTCCCAATGCTCCTCAAGGCTTTGACCTTTGACCGCAAAGACCGGAACGCCTGCTTCAGCAATAGCGGCGGCTGCGTGATCTTGGGTTGAGAAGATATTGCAGGACGCCCAGCGCACATCCGCGCCCAGCGCCGTCAGCGTTTCAATCAAAACCGCTGTTTGGATTGTCATGTGAAGCGAGCCTACGATGCGCGCGCCCTTAAGCGGTTGGCTTTCACCATATTCTGCGCGACATGCCATGAGACCCGGCATTTCGGTTTCAGCGATGTTCAGTTCATTGCGGCCAAACGCGGCAAGAGAGATGTCTTTGACGATATAGTCCTGAGCCATACGGGCCTCCAAAATCTTACGCGCAGCTGCGCCAACTATTGAGGGCCGCATAGCAGCCGAGCCCGTTCGCTGCAACGCCCCCCCATTGCAGCGCGTCTCAGGGTGGCTATTCTTGATCACAACCACGAACTGGCTCAAAGAGAGATTCACCGCATGCCCCCCAAACCACCCCGCGCGTGGCAACGTATGCTCTCAGGGCGCAGGCTTGATCTGCTGGACCCAACACCCGTCGATATCGAGATCGAAGATATCGCGCATGGGCTTGCTTTTGTGGCGCGTTGGAACGGTCAAACTTTTGGCGATTACCCCTATTCAGTGGCTGAGCATTCAGTCTTGGTTGAGCGGATCTTTGGCCGGATTGCACCCGCCGCACCAACCCAATGGAAGCTGGCCGCCTTGCTGCATGATGCGCCGGAATATGTAATCGGAGATATGATCTCACCGGTTAAGGCGGCTGTTGGACCTGGGTATGGTGAGCTTGATGATCGGCTGACGGCGGCAATCCACATCCGCTTTGGCCTACCTGCAACGATCCCGGCTGCGGTCAAAAAGCAAATCAAGAAAGCCGATAAGATCAGCGCCTATCTTGAAGCAACGCAAATCGCAGGCTTTTCCGAAGCAGAAGCCGCCAAATTCTTTGGCCGACCAAGGCCCGAAGACATTGATGGGCTCAAGCTAGACCTGCGCCCGCCGATCGCAGTGCGCGCGGCGTTCGTGGCCCGTCACGCTGAGTTGATGGCCGCAATGTGATCTCAGGCGTTACGCTTGGCGTGGATCATGGGGCAAATCTTCAGCGATGTAGGTTTCAATAATCTCGCGAAAGCTGCTTTCTGCTTTGAAGCCAAAACGCGTGGCGCGTTCAGGTGCAAAATCGCGGGGCCACCCTTGAACGATTTGCATCACCGCGGCGTCCGGTTCAGGCCTGATCCGCGCGGCAACATCGCTGCCAGCCACATCCCGCAGAGCCTCAATCTGTTCAGCAACCGTGCAAGACAGGCCCGGTAAATTAAGCGCTGTGCGCCCGCCCAACGCGTTAGGTCCAAGGCCCGCTGCATGGCGCAAAAACCCTGCTGCGGCTTTAGGCGATGCATGCCAATGACGCACGGTATCAGGCACCGGAAGCAGTGCCGTCTCCCCATTCAGCGGCTCCCGAATGATCCCCGAAAAGAATGAAGACGCAGCGAGGTTTGGTTTGCCTGGCCGCACACAGATCGTTGGCAACCGCAAGGACATCCCATGAATGAACCCTTTTCGTGCAAAGTCCTGAATAAGAAGCTCACAAGCGGCTTTCTGTGCGCCATAGCTGGTTTGGGGCGACGATAAGAAATCATCGGTTATCCGCGCAGGGTAGGGCCCGCCGAACACTGCAATGGATGACGTAAAAATCAACCGTGGAACATAGGCCCCATCGCTGGCCCGGTGTTGAGCCCTCAGCGCTTCGAGCAGGTGCCAAAGTGGCCACAAATTGGTTTGCCAGCCTTTGTCAAAATTCTGCTCGGCCTCGCCTGAAACAACCGACGCAAGCGCGTAGATCACATCGAACCGCTCAGCAGCAAGTTTTAGCGAGACTGCTTGAATGGAAATATTGCCAATCCGCCGATCCTTGATAGCGACGCCGTTGGCAGGAAATCCAAGATCGTGCAGAGTGATTTGCGGAGTGTCACCGCCATCTGGCAATCCATCATCTAGCAGGTGCTGCGCCAGCTTTTGACCGATCATCCCACCCCCACCTAAAATGAGAACGCGTGTCATTGTTGCTTCCTCCCATGCGCGTTTCACGCCAAGCTAGCGCAAGGCAAACCAAGACACTACTGGGAGGGGTCATATGTCGGGTCGTTTGAATGGAAAGCGTGCGCTGGTCACGGCCGCAGGTCAGGGGATCGGACGCGCTTCGGCTTTGGCAATGGCGGCTGAGGGCGCTGAAGTTTGGGCTACGGATCTCAATGCTGCGGCCCTTGAAGGCTTGAGTGGAATGCACACCCGTGTGCTGGATGTCCGCAACAACGCTAATGTGGCCGAGGCCATGGCCGAAGCGGAGCCCGACGTGCTTTTCAACTGTGCGGGGTTTGTGCACCACGGCACCATTTTGGACGCAAACGAAGATGATTGGGCCTTCGCCTTTGATTTGAACGTGCAATCCATGATGCGCAGTATTCAAGCCGCTTTGCCGGGCATGCTTGAACGCGGCCGCGGTTCGATCATCAATATGTCCAGTGCGTGTTCTTCCATCATCGGCGCCCCCAATCGGTTTATCTATGGCACCACCAAGGCCGCCGTTATTGGCCTGACAAAATCGGTGGCCGTGGATTACATCAAACAGGGGGTTCGCTGTAACTGTATCTGCCCCGGCACCGTTGAATCGCCCAGTTGGCATGACCGTGTATCAGCTTTGGGCAAGGAAATGGGCAGCTATGACGCTGCTATGGAGGCATTCGTAAGTCGCCAGCCAATGGGGCGCGTGGCAACCGCCGAAGAGATCGCAGCACTCGTTGTCTATCTTGCCAGCGATGAGAGCGGCTTTACCACCGGACAGCCACATATTATCGACGGGGGGTGGTCCGGCTGATCACCCGCTTTTTCACTGCCCAGACCACATTCACAAGTTCGCGCTTCCCAGCAGACGCAAGGCCCAAGACATGTCAAAGATGACTAAGGAAAATCTTCGCTCCCGCAAGTGGTTTAACGACCCTGACGATCCAGAGATGACCGCGCTCTATCTTGAACGCTATCTGAACTACGGCCTGACGCGCGATGAACTGCAATCAGGCAAGCCGATCATCGGGATCGCACAGACGGGGTCGGACCTTTCGCCCTGTAACCGCCACCATATCGAGCTGGCAAAAAGGGTCCGCGACGGGATCATTGCGCAGGGCGGTGTCCCTATTGAGATCCCGGTGCACCCAATCCAAGAAACCGGAAAGCGCCCTACGGCAAGCCTTGACCGTAACCTTGCTTATTTGGGTCTGGTCGAAAGCCTGTATGGCTATCCAATTGACGGCGTTGTGCTGACCATTGGATGTGACAAGACCACGCCCGCCTTGCTTATGGCGGCTGCCACGGTGAACATTCCCGCAATCGCCCTGTCCGTCGGGCCAATGCTGAACGGGTGGTGGAACGGAGAACGTGCCGGTTCGGGAACAGTGATTTGGAAGGCCCGGGAACTGCTTGCCGAGGGCAAGATTGACGGCGACGGCTTCATGGAGATCGCAGCGGCATCGGCCCCATCCGTTGGCTATTGCAACACGATGGGCACAGCGACCACGATGAATTCATTGGCCGAGGCTTTGGGCATGCAGTTACCAGGCGCCGCTGCCATTCCAGCACCCTATCGTGAGCGCGGTCAGATCAGCCACGAAACCGGCAAGCGCATCGTTGATATGGTTTGGGAGGATCTGCGCCCCTCTGACATCATGACCCCCGAAGCCTTTGAGAATGCCATCGTCATAAATTCAGCGATCGGCGGCTCAACAAACGCGCCGATCCACCTGAATGCCATTGCGCGCCATCTCGGGGTGCCGTTGGACAATGATGACTGGCAGCGGTTCGGCCATCACGTCCCCTTGCTGGTGAACCTGCAGCCCGCTGGAAAGTATCTGGGTGAGGATTTTCAACACGCTGGGGGTGTGCCTGCTGTCGTGGGTGAATTGATCGCCGCCGATCTTTTGCCGCATCCCGGTGTGGTGACGGCAAATGGGCTGAGCATGGGTGAGAATTGCACCGGAGCGCGCACCAAGAATGACGATGTGATCCTGACCGTCGCCGCGCCACTTGTGGCTGAGGCTGGATTCATCAATCTCAAGGGCAATCTTTTTGACAGCGCGATCATGAAGACCTCTGTGATCTCATCGGAGTTCAGGGAACGCTATTTATCGAACCCTGACGATCCAATGGCTTTTGAGGGGCGTGCGGTGGTGTTTGATGGTCCCGAAGATTATCACCACCGCATTGATGACCCGGCAGAAGAGATTGATGAAAGCTGCGTCCTGTTCATGCGCGGTGCTGGCCCCAAAGGTTATCCAGGTGGTGCAGAGGTCGTGAATATGCGGGCACCTTCGTACCTTTTGAAGAAGGGGGTACATGCGTTGCCTTGTATCGGTGATGGCCGGCAATCGGGAACATCGGGTTCCCCTTCGATCCTTAACGCCTCGCCTGAGGCGGCAGATGGTGGCGGTCTAGCCCTGCTTCAAACGGGTGATCGGGTGCGGATCGATCTGAGGAAATGCACAGCGGATATGCTTGTTCCGCTGGACCAGCTTCAGGACCGTGCGGCCACACTTGAAGCGGCAGGCGGTTTCCCGCATCCAGAAAGCCAATCGCCTTGGCAGCAATATTTCCGCGAACTTGTAGGTCGTTTCGACGAGGGCATGACCCTGCGAGACGCGCCAAATTATCAAGACATTGCGCGCAAACACATGCCACGCAACAACCACTAAGGGGTCTGTCATGAAACTGCTGAGATACGGCGAATCCGGGTCCGAGCGTCCGGGACTTTTGGATGGACAAGGTGTACTGCGCGATCTGTCTGACCATATTGATGATATCAATGGATCTGTTTTGGGTGATGCTGGACTTGCCGCGTTACGGGCCATCGATCCCGCCACGCTTCCTGCTGTAGACGGCGACCCCCGGCTTGGTTCTTGCGTAGGGGGTATAGGGAAATTCCTTTGTATCGGACTGAATTACTCGGACCATGCTGCGGAAAGCGGTCTTCCAATCCCCGAACATCCGATTCTGTTTCTCAAGGCGAACTCGGCCATTGTCGGCCCCAATGATGATGTTGTGATGCCGCGCGGATCTACCAAAACCGATTGGGAGGTTGAGCTGGGCGTGGTGATCGGAACAACTGCCAAATATGTTTCAGAAGCCAAGGCTTTGGACCATGTTGCCGGCTATTGCGTGATCAACGATGTGTCAGAGCGGCACTTTCAAAACGGGCTGACTGGCCAATGGACCAAGGGCAAAAGCTGCGACACATTTGGCCCAACTGGCCCGTGGCTTGTGACGCGCGATGAAGTGCCAGACCCTCAGGCGCTTACCATGCGGCTTGATCTCAATGGGGAGCGGATGCAAACCGGGTCGACAGCCACAATGATCTTTTCAGTAGCCCAAATCATTGAACATCTTTCAGGCCTCATGACGCTGCATCCTGGCGATGTTATCACCACAGGAACACCGCCCGGTGTTGGCATGGGGATGAAACCCCAGCGCTTTCTAGAGGTTGGCGATGTGATGGAACTTGAAATCGAGGGTCTTGGCGTTCAGCGGCAAAAGGTAGGTCAGGATGCCTGACCTCCTTATCCTTGGCCGCATCACACCAGAAATGGAAGCTCATCTCGCTGCGCATTTCGCGTTGCACTGGTATGATCGGATGGATGATCCGAAAGCATGGCTTGCCGCGAATGGCGCGACTGTGGACTACGTCCTAACCAATGGCGGGCGCGGGATCTCTACTGCGGATGTCAAACAGATGCCCAACCTAAGGCTAATCTCAAATTACGGCGTTGGGTATGATGGTATTGATGCCCAAGCCGCCGCACAGTCAGGCATCCTTGTGACCCATACCCCTGACGTGCTGAACGCCGAGGTTGCAACAACGGCGCTTTTGCTAATGATGGCCTGCTACCGTGAGCTGTTGCGCGATGACGCATGGGTCCGTTCAGGCAGTTGGACTGAAACAGGAAATTCGCCTTTGACCCGTACTGTGGACGGGCAGCGTGTGGGCATTGTGGGCATGGGTCGGATTGGTCAGGAGATCGCCAGAAAGCTCGCGCCGTTTGACCCGACCATCCACTACCACGCGCGCAGCGAACGGAATGTGCCACATATCTTTGAACCGGATCTCGTTGAGATGGCCCGCAAGGTGGACTGCCTGATCGTCATCACTCCGGGCGGCCCGCAGACCCGCCACCTTATCAATGGTTCGGTGATTAAGGCGCTTGGCCCGCAAGGGACGTTGATCAATGTGGCGCGCGGCAGCGTTGTGGATGAAACCGCCATGATTGCCGCGCTGCAATCAGGTGATTTGGGGTGGGCCGGACTAGACGTCTTTGAGGCAGAGCCATCGGTGCCGGACGTGCTTCGCGCACTTCCAAACGTTGTTCTACTGCCTCATGTGGGAAGTGCCACGGTTGAAACACGCGCCGCGATGGGAAAGTTGACAGCTGTCAACTTGATCCAGCACGCGACAGACGAAACGGTTCAAACGCCCGTTCCAGAAAGTATGGCTATTCTACCGGGGTGAGCGTTTAGCGAGGATTCGCTGCAAAGTCCGACGGTGCATGTTCAGGCGCCGTGCAGTTTCTGACACGTTGCGATCGCACAGCTCATACACTCTTTGAATATGCTCCCAACGCACGCGATCTGCGCTCATCGGATTTTCGGGCGGCGGCGGCAACGCGTCCCCAGTGACCAAAAGCGCATTGGTGATATCGGCTGCATCAGCAGGTTTGGACAAATAATCCGTCGCGCCAATTTTTACAGCCGCCACGGCGGTTGCGATTGCGCCATAGCCCGTCAGCACCACAACCCGGCAGTCCGGGCGTTTTTCTCGCAGGACTTCTACAACATCAAGGCCATTGCCATCCTCAAGCCGCAAATCCACAACGGCAAATGCTGGGGGTCTTGC
>CALKJA010000150.1 GCA_937995865.1 uncultured Paracoccaceae bacterium
AGGAGATGATCCCGAGAATGTCGCTCTCTTTCATCATCAACAGCTCTTTGCCGTCGACGGTGACTTCTGTGCCAGACCATTTGCCGAACAGAACCGTGTCACCAGCGGACACAGCCATCGGGATCAGCTCGCCGCTGTCCTTGCGCGCGCCTTCACCTACGGCAACAACTTTGCCTTCTGCAGGTTTCTCTTTCGCGCTGTCGGGGATGATCAGACCGCCAGAGGTCTTCTCTTCGCTTTCGGTACGTTCAACCAGAACGCGGTCGTGAAGCGGTTTCAATGCCATCTTCGTAGCTCCTATAGGCCCAAAGGTTTCTCCCAATTGGCACTCACCTCAAGTGAGTGACAACGAAGGTTAGGTAAGGAGGCGGTCTCAAAGTGTCAACAGTGGCGAGCGCACTGAATCAGAAGTTTTCGGAGAATTTTACTAAGGCAAGGCCCGCACTGCAGCGTGAGCCCGATTAACCACCCCGCCCGCACCGTCTTGGAGTTAACCAATTGTTAACCTATGTAAAGATCAGGGCGTGAGGAGAGACCTTTGGGCGAAGCGGGCTTTGTGGCCATCATTTGCAGCTTGATGCTTGGCGGCGTGCCGGAGCAAAAGCAGCCCTATTTGGGCGGCTACACCGTGCTGGGCGAGCCCAAACACACACATGTCCGCACGGATTGCGCGACAGATACACATGTGATCGAAATCGGGTTGGATAAGCGCTCATCGCTCGACAGCCTTCAGCAAGCGCATTTTGCAGCGATCCTTACGGGCAAGCTTCCCAAAATCATCATTGTTGATACAGACGGCCGCGTTGGCCGCTGGGAAACCCGGATTCGTGCTACAGCGCAGGCCACAGGCGTTGCCTTCGAACGGATGTCAGACGACGCGCTTATACGTTTTCAGATGACACAATGGATGCGCAATTATGACCGCGCCACGGCATCCCCTAAAACGCACACGATCGCAAGCGTGGCGGGCTTGGGCCAAAGCGGCTAGCCCGCGTCAAGCACATCTGCCCAATCAGTCAGGCCTTTGCGCCCCGTTGCGGTCAACGCGTAAACGCCCTTTTCGACCTTTTGAAACCAACCATAGTGGTTGTCCCGCATGATCGTGGTTGCCTTGGACACACCCGTTGCCCGCGCAATGATGGCGCCTTTCTCTGCGCCTGAATTGGCCAGATAGGCTGCACATTTCACCGCGTCCTGCCGATAGCCCGTGACGATCCCGTGGCGCGTTGCACCGCCCGCATTTGGATCGCCCTCTAACCGGGCGAACTCTTTCAAAAGCTTGCCCTGCTTTTTCTTGGACTTTCGCGGCGCATAGGGACCTGGATCGGCATGTGCCTCAACCAACCCATCTGCGCGCACGGTCAAAACCCCCAACCCTAGCCGCCGTGCCAAAGCCGTATTTTCGGACAAAGCTTTGCGGCCTTTGGGTCGTACAACAGCAAGATACACATGATCCGTCACAGCAAGCCGCGCGATGCCCTGATGAAACAGCGCAAGTGAAAACCCCAGTTTCAGCTCGACAATGACCGGCGGTTCTTTGCCCCGCATTCCCACAACATCCGCGGCCCCAACCTCACCCTTCACCTCATAGCCCTGCCGCTGCAAGTAGGCTTTGATCGGAGGATATAGATCAGCTTCACGCATTGGGCTTTGAGGTCAGCAAAAATGGCATGCGCGCAGGGAACCCCACGCGCACGCCCAAATCAAGGCCCGTCAACAAGCAAGCGTGCTTAGCGCCCGCCTGTGCGCCCCGGAAAGCGCGGCGGTCGCCCGCCGCGTTGCTGGCCTTGACCCGCATCTGCCTTGCCACGTGGCAATGCGCGCGGATCAAACCGAGGCCGCTTGGGCTTGCGCCGAAGAGCTTCGGACAAATCAGGTTTTGTCCCGCCGGGCGCGGGTGTTTTTGGTGTGTTCGGCATGAGGTGCCTCATAGGATAAAGAAAATGGAAGGGGGCTTACCCCCGGCTGACACTCAGTTGGTCTTGTCCATTGTCAGTGTACTCCTGTTCTCGAATGGGGCCGCGCTCTTCTGGGCGGCGTAAAGGCGGGCGGTTCAGGCCAACTTGTCCATCGTCAAAAACTCCTATGATCGCATGTGCTATGTCCTGTGATCATACCCGCCGCACAGGCTGTGTCAAATTGTGCCGCCCCCGTGACACCCGCGCCTCACAGCGCTAGAAGGCGCGCAACCGCTTATCGATAGGACACATCACATGACCACCAAAGTATTTGGCCACAAATCCCCCGACACCGATTCCACAGGATCCGCGATCATCTGGTCATGGTATCTCAACGAGATCAAAGGCGAAGCTGCAGCCCCTGCACTGCTGGGTGAGCCCAACACCGAAGCCGCTTTTATGCTTGAGCGCTGGAACCTTGCAAAGCCAGAGATCATTGTCGATGTCGCCGAAGGCGAAAAGGTTGTGATCGTTGACACCAACAACCCGGCTGAGCTGCCCGCGAGCATCAATAGCGCAGACATTCGCGCGATCATCGACCATCACAAGCTTGTTGGCGGTCTCGAAACAGCTGGCCCAATCGATATCCGCATTGAACCTCTCGCTTGCACGGCAACTATCATGTGGAAGATGATCGGCAAAGATATGTCTCAGATGCCCGAAAGCATCAAAGGCGCGATGCTGTCTTGCATCCTGTCTGACACGCTTGAGTTCCGCTCCCCTACGACAACTCAAGAAGACACAGCAATTGCACATGATCTGGCCAAAGATCTGGGCATCGACCTGAGCGCATATGCATCCGAGATGTTTGAAGCCAAGTCTGATGTTTCTGCGTTTTCCGATGCAGAGCTTCTGCGCATGGACAGCAAAGAATACGAAGTTGCCGGGACCAAATTCCGTGTGTCCGTTCTTGAGACGACTGCCCCCAAGATCGTACTGGACCGCAAAGCCAGCCTGATGGAAAGCATGACAACCGTCGCGTCCGAAGACGGCGTGGATCAGGTTTTGCTTTTTGTTGTCGATATCCTGAACGAAGAAGCCACGATGCTGATTCCGAATGATCTGACCAAGACGGTTGCTGAAAAGAGCTTTGGCGCGTCCGTGTCGGGCGATACCGTAGTGCTTCCCGGCGTGATGAGCCGCAAAAAGCAGATCATCCCAAACTTGGCGGTCTAAACTAAGGCACCGTCGGACGAATCTTTTGCATCCAGCCATTCTTGGCCTCGTTGCCCTTCTCGCCCTGAACGTCATCACGTTCGGGGCGTTTTGGCATGACAAAACGCAGGCCCGTTCTGGCGGTTGGCGCGTGCCCGAGCGAACTTTGCTTTTGCTGGCGCTTCTTGGTGGCTGGGGTGCTGCCAAATATGCGCAAGGTGCTTTGCGCCATAAGACCATCAAGCAACCTTTTGGTCTGTTGCTGAACCTTGTGCCTTTGGCTTGGGTCGGTCTGGCGGCAGGGCTATGGCTTGCCGTCAGTTATGGCTAAGAACAGGGCTGGAAATTTGAGCGCGCGCACGGGATAACGCCTCCAATCCCTAACGCCCCTTTGGAGAGCGCCATGTCCGAAATTATCGAAAGCCTGCCCGAAGTCGCCGCACGCTATGACGCGCTTTTTGTAGATCTTTGGGGCTGCGTCCACAACGGGCTGGAGCCTTTCGCCGAGGCCGTTGCAGCCCTTCAGGCCTATCGCGCCACGGGTGGGACTGTGATCCTTGTGACCAATGCTCCGCGCCACCGTGCCTCAGTGGCCGAGCAACTTGGCCGGATCGGTGTGGCCGAAGACGCATGGGACGATATTGCAACTTCAGGCGATAGCGCGCGCGCAGCCATGTTCACAGGGGCTGTTGGATCCAAGGTCTATTTCATCGGCCAACCCCATGACCAATCGTTCTTTGACCCGCTCAAACTGATCGACACCCCCGTTGAGATCACCCAAGTGCCGCTTGCCGAAGCTGAAGGCATCGTTTGCTGCGGCCCCTTTGATCCAATGTCCGATCCCGATGCGTATCGCGCGGACTTCCTTTTGGCCAAACAGCGCCGTCTGCCGCTGTTATGTGCCAATCCCGATATCGTTGTGGACCGCGGCGAAACGCGCGAGTGGTGCGCAGGCAAGCTGGCGCAGATTTATTCCGAGATGGGCGGCACCTCGCTGTATTTCGGCAAACCGCATCCGCCGATCTATGATCTGGCACGGCGCAGGCTAAGTGCTTTGGGCAAAGATATTGGCGATCAAGGCATACTGGCTATCGGTGATGGGATCGCAACCGATGTTCAAGGCGCGCAAGGCGAAGATATCGACAGTTTGTTTATCACCGGCGGGCTTGCCGCAGCAGAGACAGCGACCGTGCGCCAACCTGACCCAGCATTGTTAGACACCTACCTTGCCGGTCAGGACGCAACGCCAACCTATTCAATCGGGTTTCTGCGCTAAATCACTTTAGGACCGACCACATTCAAACATCCCGCCCCCGCAAAACAGCGGGCGCGGACGGTGACGCGTCTGAAAGCATCCATTATTCTGCGTTTGCAAAGTAATTTTATTTCCCATATATACTATAAATACAGAATATAATTACGCATCGAGATTCGACATGCTGGACACAACCCACAACTTCCCGCGCGGCACGATCGTGATCGAGGACCTTCAGATTGGTATGTCCCGTGACCTCTCAAAGGTGATCACGGACAAAGATATTGAGATGTTCGCCGAAGTCTCAACCGATCATAACCCCGTGCATCTTGATGAAGACTACGCCCACGACACGATCTTTGAAGGGCGCATTGCGCATGGGATGCTGACGGCAGGGCTAATTTCAGCTGTCATAGGTGAACAGTTGCCGGGGCATGGCACTGTGTATCTCGGTCAATCGCTTAAGTTTCTTGCGCCTGTGCGGCCCGGCGACCGGGTGCGTGCTGTCGTTGAAGTGACGGCCATCGATTATGCTCGGCGGCGGGTCACAATGGACACATGGTGTGAAATCGATGGCAAGAAAGTCCTCAAAGGTGAGGCAACCGTTCTCGCCCCGTCCCGTAAGTTCGACTAACGGTTCTTGTGGCGCGGCGCGCACCGCGCTACCCCTCGCTGCATGAAGCGGACAACAACCCTCAGCATCCCACATGACGCGCGCGGCGGCTCTGTTGCTATTGGCAATTTTGACGGTGTGCATTTAGGCCATCAGGCTGTGATCGATCTGGCGCGTCACGAAAATTTACCGTTGGGCGTGATGACCTTTGAACCGCATCCGCGCCGCTTTTTCGCACCGGATCAAGCGCCCTTTCGGCTGATGGATGCGCAGACGCGGGCGAACCGGCTTGAGAAGCTGGATGTTGAATTGCTCTATGAGATCCCGTTCGATGATGCCCTTGCCGCTCTCACGCCGGATGCGTTTGTGGCCGATATCTTGCATGGGGCGCTTGCTGCCAAACATATCGTTGTGGGCCGCGATTTTTGCTTTGGTCAGGACCGCGCCGGGAATGCCGAAGATCTCAAGCGGCTTGCTGCCGGCTACGGTATTGAAACTACCATCGCAGACATGATCGAGACCGGCGAAACCGAAGTGTCCTCAACCAATATCCGCGCGGCATTGGCAGATGCACGCCCCGAAGACGCCGCCCGCATGCTGGGCCATTGGCACCGAATCGAAGGCCCTGTGCTGCATGGCGAAAAGCGCGGCCGCGAGTTGGGATATCCAACGGCCAACATGGCGCTTGGGGATCTGCATCACCCGGCTTATGGCGTGTATGCTGTGTTGGTGGATGTGTTGGAAGGCCCGCTTGCAGGCCGATACCACGGAGCGGCCTCCATCGGTGTGAGGCCGATGTTTGGCGAAAATTCTGCGAATTGCGAAACGTTCATTTTTGATTTCCCCAGCCTCGCGGATGGCGGCGATCTGTATGGCAAACGGCTTTCTGTTGCGTTGGTGTCTTATCTGCGCGGTGAAGAAAATTTCGATGGGCTTGATGCGCTCATCGCACAGATGGACGCAGATTGCGATCGCGCGCGGGAGATCCTGAAAGATGCCTAAAGATCCCATTCCGCGCCCCGGCTCCACCAAGGGACTTGCCCCGAAATTCTGGGAGCGCAAACCGCTTCAGAAAATGAACGATCAAGAGTGGGAAGCGCTGTGTGATGGTTGCGGGAAGTGCTGCCTGAACAAGCTGGAAGACCCTGACACAGGTGAGGTTGCACTGACGCGGATCGCATGCCGCTTGCTCGACAATGAGACGTGCCGCTGCGCGCAATACGATACCCGCCACCAATTTGTTCCCGAATGCATCCGCATGACCCCGGCCACGATTGAGCAACACGCCTATTGGCTCCCCACGACCTGCGCCTACCGGCTGCTGTGGGAGGGCAAAAAGCTATTGGATTGGCACCCTCTTATCTCAGGCACACCGGATAGCGTGCATAACGTGGGTGTATCGGTCAAAGGGTGGACCCTCCCGGAATTTGAGATCCCCGAGGAAGAATGGGAAGATCACATCATTGAGGACATCTGATGCATTTTGCCTCTGACAATACCGGCCCCACACATCCAACCGTCATGGCCGCTGTGGCACGCGCGAACGAAGGCTATGCTATGCCCTATGGCAAGGACCCATGGGAAGCTGCGGCAACGGCGCTGATCCGTAAGCTCTTTGAGGCACCGCAGGCGCAGGTGTTCTATGTTGCGACCGGGACCGCGGCCAATGCGCTGGCGCTTGGATGTTTGGCCCCGCCGTGGTCAACCGTGTTTTGCCATGCGCAAGCGCATATTCTGATCGATGAATCCAACGCCCCGCAATTCTATACCGGCGGCGCACATCTGCACGGGATTGAAGGTGCGCAGGGCCGCATTTCACCGGACGCATTGCACGCGGCGATTGCACATTACCCGCTGGGTGATGTTCACACGCCCCTGCCCGGCGCGCTCAGTCTGACCAACGTGACCGAGGCTGGAACGCTCTATACCGTCGAAGACATCTCAACCCTGAATTCGATTGCGAAGTCTCACGGCCTTCCGACCCATTTGGATGGCGCGCGCTTTGCCAATGCCTGTGCAGCGCTTGAGTGCTCAGCCGCTGAGCTAAGCTGGAAGGCGGGCGTTGATGTGCTGTCTTTTGGGGGCACAAAGAACGGCTGCATGGGGGTTGAGGCGGTGATCTTCTTTGATCCGATCCATGCCCAGAGTTTTCACCGCAGGCGGATGCGCGGCGGGCATCTGCACTCAAAGCACCGCAGCCTGTCAGCGCAGATGGAAGCATTTCTCACCAACGATCTTTGGCTCAGATTGGGCGAGCAGGCGAACGGCGCCTTGAGCTATTTGGCACAGCGGCTTGCCACCTTGCCACATGTCGCGATCGAAAGCGGCGGTGCGGCCAACATGCTTTTTGCCCGCTTCCCGCGCCGCTTGCATCGCGCCGCGTTAGACGCGGGCGCGCAGTTCTATAGCTGGTCAAACGTGGATGAAGGCGACCCCGAAGAGCCGATTATCGCACGGCTGGTTTGTGATTGGTCTACGTCGCGGACCGCAACAGACGCGTTTATCGCTGTCCTGAAAGAGTAGCTTCTAGGCCGCGATAAAGGCCGCGACCTCTTTGGGGTGTGTGATCGGGGCCATATGCCCGGCTCCTTGGATTTCATGCATCGTTGCGTGCGGCAACCGCGCGGCCAAACCCGCATTGATTGTTGCTGTCACTGGCGATGACAAAGCACCCCGCACCAAAGTAACGGGACACTCAATAGCCTCCAAGCGCCCGGGCAGTAGCTGCCCCGCAACGTCATCATGGATGCTAGGGCCCTGCGCAAACACCAAATGGATACGATCCACCAAATAGGACTGGGCAGGCGCAGGCAGGTCAGCGAAGGGCCGCCCATCCCCCCAAATGCGGGTGAATGCGTCCACACAAACCCCAAGATCACCGGCTTGAAATGCCTCATTCACCGGCTCAAACGCACGCTCATGCAAGGCATGAATCGCCGGGTCATGCTGGCGTGCAACCGCAAAAAAGACAGGCTCAATCAACGTCAGACGCGAGACAAGATCAGGCCGCTCTAACGCCAGCCGCAGTGCGACTGTGCCGCCAAAGGAATGGCCAACCACGTGGGTCGGCCCGTCCAATAGTGCCACGGCATCGGCAACGGCAACGGCCTGATATTCACGCGAAGGGTCCGGCATCGCGGCCCGCCCGTGGCCAGGCAAATCCGGCGCACGCACTTGAACGTCATCGCCCAAAGCCGCGCGTACGCCACGCCAAGCCCCGCTATGCGCGAGGCTACAGTGCAGTAAAAGAAGGCTCACAAAGTGCCGGAAAGATGTAAATCAAGATCCTCAACCCGGTCCTGCCCCCAGAACCGTGCACCACCATCTGTGACGTAGAATGGCGCACCAAACGCGCCGGCATTTACAGCATCCTCAAGGTTGCGCATGTATTGCTCGGCTCCGGCAAGCATCCCGCTATCGGCAAGCGCCGGGTCAAAGCCGGCCGCGGTTAGACAGGACCGGATCACGTCATCTTGGGCAATGTCTTTCTCTTCGGCCCAACAGGCGCGGGTAAATCCGTGGGCCAGCTCAGCCAAATCGCCCCCCACCTTGGACGCCGCGATAAACGCATAGGCCGAAGGGGCTGCATTTGTTGGCCAATGCGCGGGCTTAAGGTTAAACGCCATGCCCAGCTTTGTGGCCTGCCGCACCAGCTCCTGTGCGCGATACTCCTGACGCGAGGCGTGCCGGTCTTTGGGCGGTGTCCCGCCAGTGCGCGCAAATAGTGCCATAATATCAAGCGGCTTATAGGCGATCGTCGCCCCGTGCTTGGCGGCCACAGCCTCCATCCGCGTCCCTGCCAGATAGGTATAAGGCGAGATTGTCGAGAAATAGTAATCGATATGTGGCACTTAAGAGCCCTCCTTATCGCCAAACGGGGCGGTTTTCATGGCCCTTTAGCGTAGCTGCATGTTAGGGGGTGTCAACGCCGCGACTCGGCTTGTTTGCCACGCGCGTCAGGGGACAAAACGGGACTGCCAAAATGCCACAAGCCACCGAACCGAAACTGATTTCCGGCAACGCCAACCTTTCGCTATCCCGTGCTGTGGCGCGGCGGATGTCGATGCATCGGGGCGGGCAGATTAAGCTCTGCGATGCCCGTGTTGAACGCTTTAATGATGGTGAGATCTTTGTGGAGGTTTTTGAAAACGTCCGCGGTGAAGACATGTTTATCATCCAACCCACAGCGAACCCGGCCAATGATAATCTCATGGAGCTTTTGATCATTGCAGACGCGCTGCGCCGCTCTTCTGCGGCCCGGATCACGGCTGTCATTCCCTATTTCGGCTATGCCCGTCAAGACCGCCGCACCAAAGCAAGGACGCCGATTTCCGCTAAACTTGTGGCGAACATGCTGACAGAAGCGGGAGTTGAACGCATCCTTACGATGGATCTTCACGCCGCGCAGATTCAGGGCTTCTTCGATATCCCCGTAGATAACCTTTATGCCTCACCGGTGTTCGCGCTGGATATCAAAGATCATTTTGAAGATCTTACAGACGTGATGATTGTATCGCCGGATGTGGGTGGAGTCGCCCGTGCACGTGAGCTCGCACAACGCATCGGCGCACCGCTTTCGATCGTGGATAAACGCCGCGAAAAAGCGGGTGAGATCGCGGAAATGACAGTGATCGGCGATGTTTCTGGCAAGAAATGTGTGATTGTAGACGATATTTGTGACACTGCGGGAACGCTTTGCAAAGCTGCAGAGGTGCTTATGGATCACGGTGCGACCGAAGTGCACGCGTATATCTCACACGGAGTTCTGTCTGGCCCAGCTGTTGAGCGCATCTCAAATTCAGTCATGAAATCTTTGGTGATCACTGACAGCATCGAAGCGACCCCTGAAATTAAGGCAACCAAGAACATCCGCATCGTGCCAACGGCGCCGATCTTTGCTCAGGCCATTCTGAATATCTGGAATGGAACATCCGTGAGTTCGCTGTTCGATCACAGCACATTGGGCCCAATCTACGAAGGGCTCTATGATTGGGAGTGATCGGGCGCTTTTCGGGCGTCACTGCGATCTAGTACAGGATCCACTCATCACCATCACGGACTTCACCGATCGCCATCCACGTCGCGCGGACCCGCGCCACGCGGCTGTCGCCCCATGTGCGGAAAACAATGTTGAAACCATTTTCGGTAATGTCTTCGGCCCTAAGATCCATGCGCGCATTCGGAACACTGTCCATATCCCACATTGAAATTGAGAGCATGACACTGGGCTCCTCACGGAACTTTTCATCAAACTCCACTGGAATCCGCGCGATACGCGGGCCTTTGCCCTTCCACATCGGGCCATCAATTTCGAAGTCGGAGAACAGGGTTCTTTCGCCTTGATCTATACCGACGCAATGATTTCTCAGTCGTTTCATTTCATTAACTACTTACTATGTCCGAACACCTTGGTAATTCACAATAGTGTAAAAATTGAGCTCTGAATGTGAAAAAGGCCCCGAAAGGGGCCTCATTCTCGTCACATGGGTCCAGAAATGGCTCAGGCCGCCGAACTCTGAAGAGCTTCAAGGTCCGCGACAAGCTTGTCTGCCACGTCCTTAGCTTCACCAGTCGCGGTGCTTGCCGCTTCACGCGCGTCCGCGATCATTCCATCAATCACGTCGCCTTTGGCTTCGTCCAATGGCATCGCTTTTTCTGCCAGCACAGACGTGCCCGCTGGTGTGATCTCAGCAAAGCCACCGGTCACGACATAGTCTGTCGTGCTTTCGGCGCTTACTACCCGCAGAATCCCAGGGCGCAGAGTTGTGATTAATGGCGCATGATCTGCCATTGCAGTCAGATCGCCATCAGCGCCCGGGATCTGCACCTCTGTAGCCTGAAGCGACGCAAGGCGACGCTCCGGGCTCACTAGGTCAAATTGCATGGTCCCGGCCATATCAGGCTGCCTCCGCCGCCATCTTCTCGGCCTTGGCTTTCACTTCATCGATGCCGCCAACCATGTAGAAGGCACCCTCGGGGAGGTGATCATATTCGCCAGCAACAACAGCCTTGAAGGACGCAATCGTGTCTTCCAGAGGAACCTGCTTGCCGTCCGCGCCGGTGAACACCTTCGCCACGTCAAACGGTTGGGACAGGAAGCGTTCAATTTTACGCGCACGTGCCACGGTCATTTTGTCTTCTTCAGACAGCTCGTCCATGCCAAGGATCGCGATGATATCCTGAAGCGATTTGTAACGCTGAAGAATCTGCTGCACGTCTGTGGCAACCTTGTAGTGCTCTTCACCAATCACAAGCGGATCAAGCAGACGCGATGTGGAACCAAGCGGATCCACAGCGGGGTAGATGCCTTTTTCCGAGATCGCACGATCGAGAACAGTCGTCGCGTCAAGGTGAGCAAAGGACGTCGCTGGAGCAGGGTCAGTAAGGTCATCCGCAGGTACGTAGACGGCTTGCACGGACGTAATCGAACCTGATTTCGTGGACGCGATCCGTTCCTGCATGGCACCCATGTCCGTGGCCAGTGTTGGCTGGTAACCCACAGCCGAAGGAATACGGCCAAGAAGAGCCGAAACTTCGGAGCCGGCTTGTGTGAAGCGGAAGATGTTATCCACGAAGAACAGAACGTCAGAGCCAGTGTCGTCACGGAATTGTTCCGCAAGTGACAAACCTGTCAAAGCGATACGCATACGCGCGCCTGGAGGCTCGTTCATCTGACCGTAGACCAGAGCGATCTTTGATTCCTCAAGGTTATCAGGAACGATAACGCCGGATTCGATCATCTCGTGGTAAAGGTCGTTACCTTCACGAGTCCGCTCACCCACACCCGCGAACACGGACACACCAGAGTGTACCTTCGCGATGTTGTTGATGAGTTCCATGATGAGAACTGTTTTACCAACACCCGCACCACCGAAGAGACCAATTTTACCACCCTTCGTGTAAGGCGCGAGAAGGTCGATAACCTTAATGCCTGTCACGAGGATTTCTGTCGCTGTGGACTGCTGCTCAAACGTTGGCGCATCGCCGTGAATTGGGCGGCGCGCTTCAGCGGCGACCGGGCCTTGCTCGTCAACAGGGTCGCCTGTGACGTTCATGATGCGGCCAAGTGTGGCGTTACCCACTGGAACAGAAATCTGGTTGCCCGTGTTGGTCACTTCTTGACCACGAACCAAACCTTCAGTCGCGTC